>PWPP01000143.1 GCA_003558625.1 Syntrophomonas sp. | reverse complement strand
AAATCGGGGTGGGCAATGGCAATGAGGTTTTCGGTTCTTTTCCAAATGGACTTGCCTTTCATCATGGCTTTCCCATGCTCGGTCACGATATAATGGGTCATCTGCCGGGAAATGGTGCAGGCTGCTCCCGGTGTCAGCAGGGGACGGATCTTGGAGTGGGCTTTCCCCTCTTTATCCCGGTAGGTCGAAGGCATACATAAAAAGCTTTTGCCCCCCGGGGAATGGTATGCTCCCAGGACAAAGTCCCACTGTCCCCCGGTTCCGGTAATCTGCCGGGGTCCCTGCATTTCCGAAGCTACCTGCCCGTAAAAATCCACTTCCAGGCAGCTGTTGATGGACATCAGGTTGGACAGACGGGAAATCACCTGGGGATTATTGGTATAATCCACGGAATAGCTGGCGATCATAGGATTATGATCCATGAAATCATAAAGCTCCTGGGATCCCAGGGCAAAGGTACAGACCATTTTTTTGCGGTCGATTTCTTTTTTGGCACCGCTCAGACAACCATTTTTCCACATTTCCAGATAGGCATCTGCCATCATTTCAGTATGCACTCCCAGGTCTTTCAGCCCCGCCAGGGCGATTTGATGGCCTAAATAGTTGGGCAGACCCCCGATCCCCAGCTGGATGCAGCAGCCGTCATGAATATCCTCCATGATCAGGTCGGCGATCTTCTTCTCCGCCTCGGTGGGCTCTAAAATGCCCGGGTTGGCCAGGGGTTCGTTTTCTCCCCGCACCACATAATCGATCTCTGATATATGGATCTGGTTGCCGTGGCCACCGTATACATAGGGCAGGTTCTCATTTTCCTCCAGGATGGTAATGCGGGCATTTTCCAGTACCGCTTCACAGTGGGAGGTGTTGATGCTGAAATTAAAAAAGCCGAATTTATCCATAGGGGGGACCCGCATCATGGCTACATCAACCTCTACTTCCCGGCGACGGTAGTACCCCGGCACTTCATGGTAGAGCAGGGGAGAATAGCTGCAGATGCCCTGGTCCGCCAGTTTGGCATCCCAGGCACTGTAATGCCAGCTGTCCCACTGAAAATGCTTCATGGTCGGGTCACAGATGGGAACTTCGGGAAAAGGCGGCAGCGAAACCCCGCTGCGGATATGTACCCCGTATAATTCATCTCTTCTCGCGGCTAAGAACCGATCCAGGGCTTTGGGGTACCCATTAAAGTACATGTAATCAATCCAGTCCCCCGATTTTACTACTTTGACTGCTTCTTCGGCTGTACGCAATTTGTCCCGGTATTCTTTTTCAAACATCCAACAACCCCCTCATCATAGTATGGAACATTATAGTATGGAACATTTTTTTTAGTTTAGCAGAGAACAGGACCTCATTGACAAAATATTTTTCAAGATCATCTACATTGATAGGGTGGCAGGCTATTATATGGGACTCCCCCGGTGATTCTGGGCGAGAAATCCCCGCCAGAAGTGACCGGGGATCTATGAGGGAGGAAGCACGGTCCTGGGAAAACATATCAACTAGTTTGATCCAAGCGAGACTATTCTACCCCGGATTTGTGCTGCCGTTTGATGGGTAACACCTCTCGCCGGGACCGCTTCTTGGGCCCGGATGTTAATGATGATAATCAGGGCCGGGAAGGGTTCAAATTTTTTGCAGCGCTCTATTGGAGCGAACGAAAAAGCGCAACAAAAAAGCTGAACCTCAAGGGTTCAGCAAAAGCGCTTTTAACGCCGTTTTTACTGGCGGAAGCGTGTGAGAATCGAACTCACCCACCGCAGGATCACTACGGCGCAAACTGGATTTGAAGTCCAGGCGACCCACCAGGACCGATCCGCTTCCCTGTGCTTGATTTCCAGGTTATCACCTAAAAAGTATATAATCGATTATCCCGCCTGTCAAATCCCCTTCCCGGGCGTTCGACGGATTATCCCCGGGCCCCCTTTTTGGGGCCTCCGCTTTGCCGGCTCCAGTTTCCAGGACCTATAGGCGATCACGACCCTACCGGGGGAAACAACGTCTGGCCTCTCTATTTTTAACATGTCTCTACTTAACCGATATGATCATTGACCCGGCTTCGACCCGGGATTTTCTGTTCCTCGGGCTTGCCTGCTGCCCGGGCTCCCCCTGACAGTGCCGAAGGGGATGTCTGGGATTTCACCGCCCGGGCCTTTGGGTTTCTGGTGCTTATATGACCTCCAGCAGCATTTCGTTGACGGTGGTCCAATTGTTTTTTAAGGCTTCATTTCCCATCAGGGTTCCGATATGTCCTCCCTCGGTCAGGATCTCGATGATGTCTTCCGGCGGGGTGCTGATATGATCCTTCAGGGCAAAAGCCTGGGCCTCAGGGGTAATATGATCCTTTTTCCCGGCCATGATGATTACGGGACAGGAGATATTTTTTAAATCCACTCCCTGCCCTGCGATCTTCAGGGCCCCCGGTTTAATCAGGCTATTTTCTTTGAAAATCTTTTCCACGATTTCCAGGTAGAATCTTCCCGGCAGCTTCTGAGTATACTCGTACCAGTTTTCAAAGCGGACAAATCTTTCCACACCCTCTTCGTCTCCTGCCTGCAGCATATCCCAGAGGTATTTGTATTTGCGGTAGAAATGCTCTTCCGGTTCCATATTTTTAAATCCCCAGAGGATATGGCGGCCATCCATTAATCCATGGCCCGTGGCCACCAGGAATTGAAATATTTCCCCGGGCATCTGGGCATAATCGATCATGCGGGAAGGGGCGGCCTGCACGTCAATGGGGGCTGCCGCAACCACCAGGCTGGATATTTTTTCGGGATAGAGGGCAGTATACACTGCTGCTTGCCAGCCGCCCTGGCATTCCCCGACAATATGAATTTTATATAATCCCGTCCTTTTCCTGATTTCCTCCACCGCTTCGTCTGTAAGCAAAATGTAGTCTTCAATACCCATATCGCGGTGTTCCGGTTGTGCTGAAAGCCATTCGGTCACATATACATCAAACCCATAGCGGTGAAAAACCCGGACCAGGCTTTGCTCGGGAGAATAGTCGGCAATATTGCCGTGATGCCCGGCTTGGGGAGGTAATATTAATACCGGCCGCTTGGCATTGGGTTCCGGGTTAGGAAACCTTCTCAGGCGCAGGGTCTTATGCTCATAGATAATATTGTTTGGTGTTGACCAATAGGCATAGGGTTTCCTTAAACTTAATATGATATCCATATATCTTTTTTGTTTTTGATATTCTAATAATAACACGTTGCTTGCCTCCATTTTTTGCCCCGCTGTGGCAACCTTTGCTATGCGCGGAGATTTCCTTTTTGCTGATCGTTCCTTCACCTTCCCGGGAGAGCTCTTTTCCCCTTCATATCTTAACACATAAATATCCGGTTCCCCTAAGCTACGAGTCACTACCGCATCGGAAGCAGTCCCGGGTCCTTATGCGGGATGTTCTGCTACGGGGACATCTCCCATCTTCCACAACGGTCTCCCCAGCGGGCCATAAGGATTTTGTCCTCAAAAAACTGCACCACTTCGCAGGCATTGGAACAGGCCTCACATTCAAAACTGGTCGTCTTGAATCGGATGCTCTGGATATCAAATCCCTTGAAGCGGCTCTGCGCCCGGATGTGGCTGCTTTCTTT
>PWPP01000062.1 GCA_003558625.1 Syntrophomonas sp. | reverse complement strand
GAAAAGAATGGACGAAGGACTTAAAGGAAAGTTGGAAAGGGAAACAACGTTAGAAGGCGAAGAAGGAAAGAAATCGATAAAGTTTCGTTGGAGCTTTTCTTTGTCTATATAAAGTGTCCGGATTGATTTCCCGGACATTTTTTATTTACCAAACGAAGGGACGTTTTTTGTTTGGGACCTGGATCTGTCCGGTGCAAGTGGCGGTGGTGCTTCAGGTTGTACTGGCGCTAGAACCCGCTGTCAAACTGCTATATCATAGCATTTGATGGATCATAGAGGCGCTCATTGGATAAAATTGCGTGATGACGCTTTGCGGCCAGGATATCATGGTCTAAAATCCCTGCTCTTCGTCGCCATCTTTAAATTAACCGGGCAGATCCAAGGGTCTGCCCTTGTTTGTGCAGGGGATTGGCGGCGGGATGGGGAAATAATAAGCAGGAGGAGGGATAAGATGTGTGAACTCATGGGTATGTCTTTTGCCCGGGTTGTCAGACCGAGCCTGACATTTCGGGGATTCCGCCATCGCAGTCAAAGCAATCCCCATGGTTGGGGTATCGCGCTTTACCCGGATGGCCGTGCGGCCCAGGTATTGAAGGAGCCGGTCAAAGGAGATGCCAGCGAGCTGTCGGCCTTTATTCAAGACTATCCCCGGCTTGCATCCACCCTCTTTATCTCGCATGTCAGGTATGCCAGCGCGGGCAGAGTCTGCTATAGAAACACCCACCCCTTTTCCAGGGAATGCCTGGGCCAGGACTATGTTTTTGCCCATAATGGGACCCTGCAGGGTTATAAAAATTTGGAACGCAAGACTTACCAGCCGCTGGGTGAAACCGATTCGGAACATGCCTTCTGCCATGTTCTGGACTGGATCAGGCAGCGGGAAAACCGTGAATGGGGGGAAAGTGCGTTTCTGCAACTGCGAGATTTGTTGCGGCAGGTCAATGGGCTGGGGAAATTCAACTGCCTGCTGGCGGATGGAAAGCGCCTGTTTTGCTATGCAGACCAGGATGGCGATGGGGGATTGCACTGCACCAGGCGGGAGGCGCCCTTCAGCCAGGTTTCGCTGGTGGATGAAGATTATATCATCGACCTGGGGGAGGAGAAAGACCCGCAGCAGAGTGGCTATATCATAGCGACTCGGCCACTGACCACTGGGGAGGGATGGGAACCCCTGGCCGGTGGGGAGCTAATTGTTTTTCATGAGGGACAACTGGAATTCCGTGGGAAGATCCTCGGTGAGCAGGAGAGAGAGGTCCTGTTGTGCATCAGGCAGGCTCCGCAGAAAATCCGCCTGGCCGAGATCGCCTTGCAGACACAACTGCCCCCGGCAGACGTACGGTCCGCTATAAAGGGTCTGGTGACCCGGGGCTATATCCGCCAGGATCGCAGGGATAGCTTGGACGGGGAGCATGAAGATGCCCAGTATTATACTTTGAGAAGACGAAGAGCAGAAATTGACCGCATGTAGACCGGGAGCAAACAAAAACAACGTCAGGCTGTGTGAAAAGTCTTAAAACCCAAGCTTTTTAATAAAAAGCGGGGAATTGCTATAATTTATGTATTTATGTTAGTTTTATTTAACGCCTTGCCTTTTCTTTTGCGAAAAAAGTGGGAATAAAAATATCCAAAAATAGTTTTCGCGCATTCTGACATCCCCGTGTTTGCTTTGGCATCCGGGTGTTTGCTGTAAGGAGAATTTTTTATGACCCAGGACATCATTAACAATCTAAAACTTGAATTTCAGGCCCAGGCTGAACCCGGGTACAGGGAGCGGGTGGGGCAGATGTTTAACCTGAAAGTTGATCATTATTACGGGGTAAGATTGCCGGTCATCCGTAAAATTGCCGGTAAATATTTTCCTGAGCTCCGCGATATGGACATTGCAGAATGCCTGGCGCTCTGCAATGATTTGCTCGCAGCAAAGATGTTCGAGTTTAAAGTAACCGCCTACCAGTGGGTGGGAAAAAGCCATAAGGATCTGAAACCGGAACACCTGGAGATGTTCGATCACTGGCTGGAAACCTACACTTATGATTGGGCGGACTGTGATGATTTGTGTAGCAGGGTTTTAGGGGTGTTTTTTCTGCGATATCCCGACCAGGCGTTTGTCTGCCGGCAGTGGGCCGCTTCGAACAACATGTGGAAACGCCGGGCTGCGGCGGTAAGCCTGATAAAGCCCCTGGCCAAGAACCTGTTGTTGGAATTAGCCCTGCAGATCGCCGATACCTTGCTGCAAGACCCTGAGGATTTGGTGCTGAAAGGCTATGGCTGGATGCTGAAAGAAGCCAGCAAGTCTAACCCTGATGAAGTCTATGCCTTTGTAACCGACCGGGCCGGCCTGATGCCCCGGACCGCCTATCGCTATGCCCTGGAAAAATATCCTGACGAGCTGCGGGCCCAGGCGCTTCAACTCGGACGCAAGAAAGAAGGGTCGAAGCTATAAACAGGTGGGCAATACACAGGTTGTCAACAGGGGACTTTAGGATCCGGTGAAATCGAGGGGTGAAGATGGAAAACATATTGTTCGAGAGTCAAACAGAACCGTCCCTTTTGACTCCTCCTGGAATTTGGTGAAGTCAAGGCCTGACCCCATTAAGTGAAGTATTCAAAAAATAATACATGAAGGAGAAAGAGTTAGATCAAGAGATATAAATTGACATGGTGCCCATTTTATGGATGAATTTGTCTATGCTGCCACCTTGCCAACTAGCTGTACATCTAGTATTATTATAGTTAAGCTCCAAGGAACACCTAAGATGAAAACCTTCAGAGCCGGAAAACAGAAACAGAACTGACCAACTAGAAGATAAGAACCAAGTGAAAGCGGAAACACTATATCCGGGAAAAGAAAAGAAAACTGTTTGTAAACACTTTTACCAAATGGAAGTTAACCAAAAACCTGTAATAAGGCAAGAAAGTTAAACAGAAGTAAAGTAAAAATGATATGGACAGCCAGTAAAGGGAAAAAACGGACGAAGGGCTTAAGGGAAAGTTGGAAAGGGAAACAACGTTAGAAGGTAAAGAAGGAAAGAAATCGATAAAGTTTCGTTGGAGCTTTTAGTTTCATCAAGCGGCCGGGAATGAAACCCCGGCCGCTTTCTATTTTTTTTCTGTTTTTGTCGGAGCGAGGACTATCTCCAGCGGGGAGCAATGATGGGATATTTTTCTTGAGCTTAGCAGGTGCAGAAAAATTCTCTGCTGGGGAAAACCGAAGACGGTTGTTGAGTTGGATTTCCAATTGCCATCTGGTTTTACCCGTTTTCTAATTTCTATCTATAATACGCCATAGAAGAGCTGGAAGGAATCATCCCTTCCGGCTCATTCCCTGCCAGGATTTCTGATGCCGCTGTTTGAATATACTAGAGATGCTGGATAAAATTAGAATAGAAAATTTGGTCAAGATTGAAGCCTGACCCCATTTCAAAGAAAAGGAGGAAGTTTGGTATGAGCAAGATGGAGGCTGAAAACAGGGGTATTGCTCCGGATGTTTTTGCCGGCATACAAAGGGGCTTCGATGCCCAGCCCTGCCACCAGGCTATGGGTTTAAAGATTACCTATTTAGGGCCAGGAAGCGCCGGGATCAAAGTGATCCCGGATCATATTGTTTCAACCGCAGGGGGGAGGTTACATGGTGGGGTCATTGCAACCCTGGCGG
>PWPP01000012.1 GCA_003558625.1 Syntrophomonas sp. | reverse complement strand
TCTCACTAACCGGAGAAAAGTAATTTATTTGGCCCTGGAAGCACTGGAAACCCTGTTGGAGAATTCTAGCGAGGATATTGTTGTGGTAAGCGGAGTGCTGAATATTTTTAAAGAACCAGAATTTAAAGACATCGATAAGCTGAAAAAAATTTTTACTCTTCTCAAGGAGGAAGACCTGATAAGGGACCTTATTCCTGATGTTTCCGGGGAAGATGTAAATATCAGCATAGGAAAAGAAAACAAATTTGAAGACATTCAAGAAATGAGCCTGGTTTCTGCATCTTATAAAACCCTTGGAGAGGCAGGGAAAATAGGGCTTTTGGGGCCTGTGCGCATGGAATACTGGAAGGCTGCCGGTACGATTGATTCCGTGAAAGATATCATTGAAGAAGTCATAAGGGAAAAATTGTATTAATGGTTTGGCATTTTTGATCCTAAAGGCAGGGATTGCCGGTTCTATTATCAAGTAATGAAAAGATGAGGTGAGATCATGACTTCCGATCAAGACAGGGAAAGGCAAATAGTTGACCTGGAAGTAGGGAAGAATGAAGAACAGGGGGCCTCCGAGGACCAAGAAACGGTTGGAGGCCAGGTAAATGATTTGGAAAAGCTGAAGGAACAAATGGTACAATGTGAAGCTGAGGCCAAAAAATATCACCAGCTCTATCTTAGGACGCTGGCGGATATGGAAAACATGCGCAAAAGAGCGATACGAGACAGGAAAGAGTATCTGAAATATGCCTCATTGCCGTTGGTAAAGCCATTATTGACCGTCATTGATGATTTGGAGAGAGCCATAAAGATGGCCCGGGAAACCGAGGATCTGGATACGTTGGCCCAGGGTGTGGCCATGATTGCTAAAAACCTGAAAGAGGTAATAAACAAGGAAGGTGTAGAACCCATTGAATGCCTGGGCCGTCCTTTTGATCCCCAATACCATGAACCATTAACGGTGGAAGCATCAGAAGAACACCCTGAGAATACGATTATTGAAGAAATGCAAAAAGGATATACCATGAAAGGAAGGTTGATCAGGCCTAGTTTAGTCAAAGTAAGCAAGTAACAACATTTAACTATTCTTATATTTACTATACTTGTGGAGGTGTCTTTTTTAATGGCAAAAGTTGTAGGAATTGATTTAGGAACGACTAATTCCTGTATTGCGATTATGGAAGGAAGCGAAGCCAAAATAATTCCCAATTCAGAAGGGGAAAGAATCACCCCTTCTGTGGTAGCGTTTTCGAACACAGGAGAAAGAATGGTAGGCCGGGTCGCGAAAAGGCAGGCAATTACCAATCCCGAGAGAACAGTCTTGTCAATAAAAAGGAACATGGGGACAGATTACCAGGTGAATATTGATGCCAAGAAGTATTCACCCCAGGAGATATCATCCATGATCCTGCAAAAACTGAAGATAGATGCGGAAAGCTTTCTGGGGCAACCCGTCACCCAGGCTGTTATTACGGTGCCGGCGTATTTTACCGATTCCCAGAGACAGGCAACAAAAGATGCCGGGAAAATTGCTGGATTAGAAGTGCTGAGGATTATTAACGAGCCAACTGCTGCAGCCCTGGCCTATGGTCTGGACAAAGAAGAGAATCAGACGATTCTGGTTTTCGACTTGGGTGGAGGAACTTTTGATGTTTCCATATTGGAAATAGGAGATGGGGTTTTTGAAGTAAAAGCCACCAGCGGTAATAACCGCCTGGGCGGGGATGATTTTGATGATAAAATTATTGACTGGTTGATCCAGGATTTCAAAAATGAAAACGGGGTTGATCTGAGAAATGATAAAATGGCCCTGCACCGCTTAAAAGACAGTGCAGAAAAAGCCAAGCATGAATTATCCACTTTGCTGAGCACAGATATTAATATCCCCTATATTACAGCCACCCAGGAAGGACCTATGCATTTGTCCAAGAATTTATCCCGGGCTAAATTTAATGAACTCACTGCGGACCTGGTAGAAAAAACCATGGGACCTACCCGCCAAGCCATCAAAGATTCAGGATTAAAGGTAGAAGAGATTGATAAGATCATACTGGTGGGAGGGTCCACCAGGGTGCCTGCGGTTCAGGAAGCGGTAAAGAAATATATCGGGAAAGAACCTTTTAAGGGGATTAATCCCGATGAAGTCGTGGCGCTGGGGGCTGCCATTCAGGCTGGGATCCTGGCAGGTGAAGTGAAAGATGTTGTTCTGTTGGATGTTACGCCGATATCCCTGGGGATTGAGACTTTAGGCGGTGTATTCACAAGAATCATTGAACGGAATACAACCATACCCACTTCTAAGAGCCAGATTTTCAGCACTGCAGCCGACAACCAGACCACAGTGGATATTCATGTGCTGCAGGGAGAGAGGAAAATGGCTGTGGGGAATGTTACTTTGGGCAGATTCCAACTGGTGGGAATTCCTTCTGCCCCCCGGGGTGTCCCCCAAATAGAAGTATCTTTTGATATTGATGTTAACGGGATTGTTAATGTTATGGCCAAGGATTTGGCTACCAATCAAGAACAAAAAATAACGATTACCTCAGCCGGCGGGTTAAGTGATGAAGAAATCGAAAAAATGGTGCAGGAAGCGGAAAAATTCGCGGAAGAAGATGAAAAAAAGCTGCAGGAGGTAGAGGCCAGAAATGCGGCTGACAGCATGATTTACCAGGCAGGAAAGACTTTAACCGACAATGCGGACAAGATAGATGAAGAAGCAAAAGAAAAAATCAACCAGGCCCGGGAACAATTGACCCAAGCATTGAATACGGATAATTTAGAGGACATCAGGGAAAAAACCACGGCATTAACGGAAGCCATTTATAGTTTCACGTCCCAGATGTATGAAAAGGAGCAAGCTGAAGCCGGATCATCTTCTGCCCATACAGAAAACCAGGAAGAAATCTTTGATGCGGATTATGACGTGCAGGATGCAGAAGAGGATCAGGAAAAAAAATCGTAAAAAGATGATTTTGGGTCTTGGTTGATGGACCATACGGTATAATAAATTATGCTCTGATTACAGGTAAACCCGGAAGTGTAAAATTTCCGGGCTTCACTTGTTTGCAATAGAAACCCCCGGGGGGGCGTTTTTTGCAGGTTCTGTTTTTTCCGGGGCTATACGCGTATTATTGTTTTTTGCCAGAGGAAGGGGAGGAAAAATGTCCGCTAAGCGAGATTATTATAACGTCCTGGGAGTGTCCCGGGAGGCCGGTCCGGAGGAAATTAAAAAAGCCTACCGGCAAAAAGCCAGGCAGCATCATCCGGATGTTAATAAGGAGGATAGCAACGCTGCTGAAAAATTTAAAGAGATTAGCGAAGCGTATTCCATTTTGAGTGATCCCGAAAAAAGGCAGGCCTATGATACCTATGGACATGATGCCTTTGACCCCAATGGCGGCTTTGCCGGATTTGATGATTTCGGTGGTTTCGGGGATATTTTTGATATCTTTTTTGGCGGTGGAAACCGAAGTGGGAGAAGAAGTGGGCCTCAGGCCGGGGCCGACCGCGAGATAAGAATGGAGATCAATTTTGAGGATGCTGTTTTTGGGATAGAAAAAGATATTGAACTCAGCCGGGTGGAGAAATGTGACCACTGTAACGGCAATGGAGCCGAACCCGGTACAAAAATAAAAACCTGTCCCAGCTGTAATGGACAGGGACAGGTAAGAAGTGTTCAAAATACCCCCTTTGGCCGGTTTGAAACCGTGCGGCCCTGTGGAAAATGTCGGGGGGATGGAAGGGTTATTGAAAATCCCTGTCGCAGCTGTAGCGGCACCGGTCAGGTGAGAAAAAAAAGGACGATAAGTGTCCGTATCCCAGCGGGCGTAGATAACGGCAATCGCTTGCGCATGCAGGGTGAAGGCGAAGTAGGAATTATGGGAGGCCCTCCGGGAGACTTGTATATCACCCTGATGGTAAAACCTCATTCCCGTTTCAAACGGGAGGCGCACAACCTGATTTGCTCTTTGGAAATTGATTTTGTTCAGGCAGCCCTGGGTGCAGAACTGGAAATTGAGTTACTGGGAGGGGAAAAACAAAAAGTTAAAATTCCTGAAGGAACCCAACCCGGAGATGTTATTACTGTAAGGGGCAAGGGTGTACCTTTTTTGCAGAGAAATAAATGGGGGGATCTCAAGCTAAGGACGGATGTGAAAATCCCAACCAAGCTCAGCAAAAGACAGAGAGAATTACTGGCCGGCTTCTATGATCCTGAGGAAAAGCAAGGCAAAAAGAATATTATCAATAAATTCAGGGATGCTATGGGATAGGGGGAGCCACAGTGAAATGGATGGAAATAAACCTCCTGGCTCCGGCCTCATGTGTGGAGGCTTTATCCGCGGTATGTAATGATTTAGGTTTAGGGGGCGTAGTCATTGAGCACTCCCGGCCCGGGCAAGAACAAACAGCCGGCCTTTTCCCCGTTGCTTTAGATACAGGTTTAGAACCAAAGGGGTCAAATCATTGCATTGTAAAAGCCTATGTCCCGGAAAACAAAGACATTCTACCTGATTTGCGACAGAAATTAACTGAAGTGGAAGCTTTTTTTGGGGTCAAGTGCCGGTTTTTTATCAAGGAGGTCCGGGAAGAAGACTGGGCCGAATCGTGGAAACAATATTATCATGTTTTGAGAATAGGGCGGAAATTCCTAATTAAACCCAGCTGGGAGCCATGCCAGAGTTTGCCTGGGGATTTGGTGATAGAAATTGATCCTGGAATGGCATTTGGTACCGGACTGCATGTTTCCACCCGCTTTTGCATGGAGTTTCTGGAAAAGTATATCCAGGGCGGGGAAATCGTGGTTGATGCGGGTTGTGGTTCCGGGATCCTAGCCCTGGCAGCTGCAAAATTGGGTGCCCAAAGGGTGCTGGCTGTAGACCTGGATGAGGTGGCGATAAAGGTAAGCCGGGAAAATATTTGGCGCAACCATCTGTCGGGTAGGATCGAGGTGATGGTAGGGGATATTATCCCGGTAATAAGAGACGCAGTTCCTGATTTTATCGTAGCCAATATTACTGCTGATGTTTTGGTCCGGTTGATACCTTCCGCGGCAGGGAGCCTGAAGACCGGGGGATATTTTGTGGGATCCGGGATTGTAGAAAGCGGGTGGGAGTCGGTCCGCGAAACCCTGGCAGAACATGGTTTGATAATCATTGAAACCATGCAGGAAGAAGAGTGGATTGGTGTGATAACCAAAAAAGGCTAATATTAGTAATGGTTTTGATGGTGCGAGAGGAAGTGCTTTGGGTGCACCGTTTTTTTATACCTGAATTGGGGAGCGGACCCATTATCGAAATAACCGGAGACCAGCAAAAACATATAGAAAAAGTGCTGCGTCTTAAAGCGGGGGAGCGGATTATTGGTTTTGACGGCAGCGGCAGGGATTATGTGATTATTTTGCAGGGACTGCTGAAAAATAGATTGCAAGGGGAGATTGAATCTTGGCACCGGAACGACCGGGAACCTACCCTGGAAGTTCATCTGGTGCAGGGTCTGGCCAAAGGGGATAAAATGGATACCATTATCCAAAAAACCGTGGAACTAGGGGTCAAATCAGTATATCCGCTTAAGAGCAGGTACTCCGTGGTCCGACTGGAAGAAGAAACCCGCAGCGATAATAAGATAAAGCGCTGGCAAAAGACCGTTATAGAAGCATGCAAACAGTCGGGAAGGTCAATAATTCCTTCAGTTCACCCAGCACTTGATTTGGATCAAATCCTGGCCATCAAAGCCCGGCGCCCGGGCATTATGCTTTATGAAAAAGAAAGAACCAGCAGCTTCAGAGATAAGCTGCAGGGAAAAAAAGATGAGATACTGGAGCAAGGTGTATTTTTGCTGATCGGTCCTGAAGGTGGCTTTTCCCGGGAAGAGATGGAACAGGCCCGCAAAGCCGGGATAGAAACAGCCGGCCTGGGGCCTCGTATATTGAGGACTGAAACAGCAGCGATTATTGCGGTGGGTATCACAATGTATGAGTTTGACCAGCTGGTATAAAAGAAAGAATGGATTTTGATGAGAATAGCCATACAGACGCTGGGTTGCAAGGTGAACCAGATAGAAAGCGAACAGATTAAAGCAAAACTCACCAACCGGGGATACCAGGTGGTTGGTTTTCATGAATGGGCTGAGGTATATATCATAAATACTTGCACCGTAACCCATATCAGTGACCGGAAATCACGGGCTTACATCAGAAGGGCTGCCCGAACGAATCCGGACGCCATCATTGCTGCGGTGGGGTGTCTGGCTCAGACCGATGCGGCCCAGTTGTTAGCCATGGGAGAAATAGACCTGATTGTAGGCAATAAGAACAAACAGGATATTGTCACGTTCATTGAAGAACACGTACCTAGTTCACCATGTCTGGTACTGATTGATGCAATCGATAGAATGGACCGGCCCGAACGGGCTTGTTATTATGATCGGGCTGCTTCCCGCACCCGGGCTTTTGTGAAAATACAGGATGGGTGCGAAAGCACTTGCTCATACTGTATTGTGCCCATAGCCCGGGGACCTATGCGCAGCAAAAAACCGGAAGATGTCTTGCAGGAAGTTCAGCAGATCGTGGATCTGGGATACCGGGAAATCGTTTTGAGCGGCATTAATCTGGGTTTTTATGGGGTGGATCTAAACGGCTGGAACCTGGAAAAGATTTTACACCACATCGTTAATATTCTGGGGACTGGGTGCAGAGTGCGGTTAAGTTCTATAGAACCGGGGCAGGTCAGCCAGGATATCATCGCCATGGTGCGGGAATATGGTCAAATATGTCCTCATTTCCATATCCCCCTGCAAAGCGGAAGCGAGCGCATTTTACATCTGATGAAAAGACCCTACACAACAGACGATTATCAGAAACTCATTGGGGCTATCCTCAGCCATGTTCCCGGGGCTGCTGTCACTTCGGACATTATGACCGGCTTTCCCGGAGAAACGGAACAGGATTTCCAGGAAGGGTATGAAAGGTTGCAAAGCCTGCCCCTGAGTGGACTTCACGTATTCAAATATTCTCCGCGGCCTGGAACGGCAGCAGCATCTTTACCCGGTCAGATTAAAGCCCCACAGAAACAGGTTCGAAGTGATTTGTTATTACAACTGGCCCGGACCAAACAAAAACAGTTTTATGCCCGCTTCCTGGGGCAGGAGGTTACGGTCGTGGTAGAAGAAGAAATAGAACCCGGGTTATTCCGGGGGATGAGTGAAAACAATATAGAGGTGCGAATCCCTTCCGTGACTAACCAGCAGGACGTTATTATAAAGGCCAGGATTAACGAGGTGCAACCTGGTTATGCTACTGCTGTGCCCCTACTGCAAAGTCCGTAAGGCTTAGGAAAAAGCGACCTTTTTAATAACGTTGGCCAGGTTGGGCAAATCTTTTTTTCATAGCAAAAACATAGTATAATAGGATAAATTGCTGGCGATAAAAACCGCATTAGATTATAATATACCCTTAGATAAAGTTTGCTATCACCATCTGCTTAGGGCAAACAGACGAGGATAAGGAGGTGAAAAAATGGATACAGGTGTCCCGGAATGTCTTTTCTGTAAAATTGTGTCCAAGCAGCTAAACGCCAAGATCATTTATGAAGACCACCTCCTTATGGCTATAGAAGATATTAATCCGGTGGCTCCGGTGCATGTTCTAATCATTCCCCGGGAACACATCGGGTCACTTAATGCGGTGAACGAGGATCAGCTTCACATTTTAGGACATATACAGGTTGCTGCTTCCAGGATCGCAGACCAGTTAGGGATTGCAGCCAATGGGTATCGCCTGGTTAATAACTGCGGAGAATGGGGCGGCCAGACCATATACCATTTGCATTATCACTTAATTGGCGGAGTCAAATTAGGTTGGCCCCCTCTCTAGCTTGTCTTTTTTCACCGGAGATAGTAAAATATAATGGCATCTGAAAGCCATAGTTGGATGAGGGGAGGGAAATAATGAGCGAAATTAGAGTCGGTAAAAATGAAACCCTTGACAGTGCTCTAAAGAGATTTAAACGTACCTGCCAGAAAGCAGGCGTTATGCAGGATATGAGAAAACACGAACACTATGTAAAACCAAGCATTAAGAAAAAAAAGAAATCTGAAGCCGCCCGGAAAAAGAAAAAGTTTTAATGCCTGTAAAGCAGCGGAATTTTCTGTTGACAAAAGGAAGCTAATAAAAAGAACACCCGATCCTTCCCTTTCAGCTTTGCATAAAAAATGGTTTTACCTTCTGATCCCGTTTAATGAAGCATATGATCAAAAGAGTTTTAGATGCACATGAACTATGAAGTACGTGGCCTGATGAAATAGCTCATCAGGCCATTAATCCACTTGGGGGTGAAAAAATGGCCTTTATGAGCCGCATACATGGGAAAAAGGAAAAAAAGATCGTATCGGCAATCGCCGGCATTATCATTGTAGCTTTTTTAGTGAGTATCGTAGCGGTAGCATTTTTTTAACATCATAATCTATGCATAAAGCTCTCTGTATGTTTTCAGAGGGCTTTTGTTTTTTACAGGGGCATAAGAGCATGACTGCATTCATGTTTCCTGTTGATGAAGGGATGGGATCGAAACAGAAGCGGTATTGATTTTTAAAAATCCTTTTTATACCGAGCCGGTAGTCTGACAAAAGGGCTGGGAACTGGCGGGAGAATAGTATTAAGGAATTAGGGTATGGTATAATGATTGCGGTTATTACTTCTTTTTTATCATCGAACAGAAGCCTGGCAAAATTGTTTTTTATAAGGAGGTCGTTCTTTGTTCGAACAGGAGAACAGGATTTTCATCGAGGATAATAAACAGGCGGCAGCTTTTTTTGGGACGGGGGATATAAACTTCCGCCATTTGAAAAATATTGTTGATGCAGATATTACTGCCCGGGGATCCGAAATTTTTATTCGGGGCAACCAGGGACAGGTGCAGGAGGCATTTAATTTAATCCACTCCCTATTAGATATTGTGAAAAGTGAAGGGAAGATAGATGTTAACGATATTAACTATATCAATGGCCTGGTTAAGCAAGGTTCATATTTAAGATACCAGGAAATTGTATCCGGCACCCTTTTAACCACAGTCAGGGGAAAAAGCATACGAGCCAAGACCCTGGGCCAAAAGAAATATGTCCAGGCTATTTTACGAGATGATATTGTATTTTCCATCGGACCAGCCGGGACCGGAAAAACATACCTGGCAGTAGTTATGGGGGTAAGAGCCCTGAGAAACAAAGATGTAGAGAGAATTGTGCTGGTCAGGCCGGCCGTGGAAGCAGGAGAAAAATTAGGCTTTCTGCCCGGGGATTTTATCGAGAAAGTAAATCCCTATTTAAGGCCCTTGTATGACGGTCTTTTTGATATTTTGGGGGTAGAAGTCACCCAAAGGTATTTGGAGAAAAATATTATTGAAATCGCTCCCCTGGCTTATATGCGGGGAAGGACTTTAAACGATGCTTTTATTATCCTGGATGAGGCCCAAAACACAACTCCCCAGCAGATGAAAATGTTTTTAACCCGCTTGGGCTTTGGCTCCAAGGCGGTTATTACCGGAGATGTGACCCAGGTGGATCTACCCAAAGAAGGCTTTTCCGGGTTGATAGAAATACAGAAAATACTTTCCCATGTAAAGGGGGTCTCTTTCGAATATCTGGATAAGGCTGATGTGGTAAGACATCCGGTGGTGCAGCAAATCATTGATGCGTATGAAATACATGAAAACGAGACCCGCAAATCCCCGTAAAACAGTTTTTTTGAGGACCGGGTTGTAGGAGATGCTTATGAACATAAAGAATTTCCTGAATAAACATGTCTTGACCAATATCAGGCACTACTGGACGCGTTCCAACACCAAAAAAATATTGAGCTATTTGGTAATCATCGGCATTATTTTCTTGATCTTGTTTAGCCATTATTTTTCCCGTCAGTTGATGCTAAGGCCAGATGACGTGGCCACAAGAAATATCGCGTCCAGGGTTAACGCAGTTATAGTGAATGAGGAAAAAACCGAGGAACTGCGCCAGGAAGCAGCTGCGGCCGTGCAAAAAATCTATCAGGAAGACCAAGAGGCACTGCCCGGGGCAGAGCAGGCTGTGGAGGACTTTTTTGCTGAAACAGGCAGCATCTTAAACACGGAAAATGGGGATGCCAGGCAAGCGTTGGTGGATTTTCTATCCCAGACCATCGCGGAGATTAACGATGCCCGGTCAGGGGCAGACATACAGACCTGGGCGACGTATTTAGCCAATGCCACCTCCGGGGATTTAAATCTAATGCGGGGAATGGCATTGGATGTAGTCCGGGATATTATGGATAAGCCCATAACCCAGGATACTCTGGCAGCAGATTATGCGGAAGCGGAAAACATTATCGATAGTTATCCTTATGCCCAGGAAGCCCGGGAAATCATGGCATTGGCTGTTATACAGGCCCTTAGGCCCAATATGGTTTTTAATCCTATTGCAACAGAAAGAGCTGTGCAGGAAGCCAGAAATGCTGTGGAGCCAGTACAAATAACCATAAAAGCAGGCGAGATTATTGTGCGGGAAGGTGTCCGCATTACCTCACAGCAAATATCGATCCTGGAACAGCTGGGCATGCAAAGGACCCAGGGCTACCCTCTGCCGGTTCTGGGAGGGATTATATTTGTTCTCATCAGCTGCTGGTTGGCCGTGGAGTTCTTAAAACGGCATCATCAGGAAATATATAATGATCATATGCAGATGCTGTTGATCGGGTTGATTTTTGTGATTATTCTTTTAATCAGCCGTTTTTTATCTATGATCGAAATCGCTAATCTGCCTGAAGTGAGTGCATTAATAGGATATTTAACCCCGGTAGCAGCCGCTTCTATGTTGCTGGCTATTTTGCTGGACAACAGACTGGCTTACTTTTTTACTTCAATCATAGCCCTTTATGTGGGTTTATTAAGTTCTGGAAACACTCTGTTTGTGGCTATCACTGCTTTTATCGGTGGAACCGTGGGAGTTTATATGGTTTCCCGGTTAAGCCAGACATCAGACCTGGCCCGGGCCGGTGTATATGTTGCCCTGGCCAATATTATTTGCATTATTTCTTTAACCCTCATGGGAGATAATATAACGCCGGCGATTCTGGCAACCGGAATCTTATTAGGTGCAATAAATGGTATTTTATCAGCTGTATTGATGATAGGTGCTCTGCCTTATCTCGAAAGCGCCTTTTCTTTGACCAGCATGGTTAAATTATTGGAATTGTCTAATCCCAATCAACCATTGCTCAAGCAACTACTTCTTAATACCCCGGGAACGTATCACCATAGTTTGATGGTAGGAAATTTGGCGGAAACTACTGCAGAGAGCGTAGGGGCTAATCCCTTATTGGTCCGGGTAGGAGCCTATTATCACGATATAGGGAAAATCAAGCGACCTGAATATTTTGTAGAAAATCAGATCAGCTGTGCCAATCCCCATGAGAAAATTGCCCCGGCTTTGAGCTCACTTATTATCACTTCCCATGTAAAAGAAGGGGTTGAAATGGCCCGGGAGGCCAAATTGCCGCAAATCATCATTGATTTTATTGAACAGCATCATGGGACCAGTCTAACCAAGTATTTTTATCAGAGAGCCCTGGAAGAGGACCGAGAGAATAATTTGAATGCAGAAGCCTTCAGGTATGAAGGGCCTAAACCGCAGAATAAAGATGTAGCTTTGGTGATGTTGGCGGATTCTGTAGAGGCAGCGGTTAAATCTTTAACCGAACCAACACCGGAAAATATCAGTGAAATGGTTCGCAGGATCATCTGGGAAAAGATGGAAGACAAACAACTGGAAGATTGCGATTTAACCTTTAAAGATCTGAATATTATTGCCAAATCCTTCAGCAAAGTGCTGGCGGGGATGTATCATAAACGGATTGAGTACCCGGAATTTATTATTAAAGAAATGGAAAAAAGGAGCGGCGATCATGGAGACATTGATCATCAATCAGCAAAATAGCGTAGACTACAACCCGGAGGTGGAAAAAATCATCCTCCAGGCGGCATCAAGGGCTGCTGCCATATTGGCATTAGCCGCCAATACCGAGTTAAGCATTCTATTGGTTGATAATGCATATATAAAGGAATTGAACAATATTTACCGGGGGGTAAATCAAGAGACGGATGTGCTCTCTTTTGCCATGAATGAGCTGGAAGAGGAGGATCCGGTTTCTGGTTTGACCGGGGAAGTAAATCTTTTGGGGGATGTTGTCATCTCCTTGGAGAAAGCCCTGGCCCAAAGCAAGGAATATGGCCATTCTTTTTCACGCGAGCTCAGTTACCTGTTGGTGCATGGTTTGTTGCATTTATTAGGATTTGACCACGAAGATGAATCCGGGGTAGCTGCCATGAGGGAGTGCGAGGAAGAAATTATGCGTTCTTTATCTCTGGAGAGGTAAGCATGAAACATAAAAGAAGCTGGTGGTACAGTTTTGTTTATGCCGGGGATGGATTGCGCTATGTTATCCTCACCCAGAGAAACATGAAAATACATATACTGGCAGCTTTTGTGGTTTTATCTGCCGGGGTGATGCTTGATTTTTCCCGTTCGGACTGGGTAATGGTAATAGGGGCTGTTTTTTTCGTGTTATTTGCAGAAGTAATGAATACGGCTGTTGAAAAAACCATTGACATGATCACCCTGGAATACCACCCTCTGGCACGGATCGTAAAAAACCTGGCTGCCGGAGCCGTTTTACTGGCTGCCATATATGCGCTGATCGTTGCCTATCTTGTGATCTGGCCTTATATCCTGGCAGTTCTGCAGATGGGGGTATTCGTGCGCATGACTCCGGTTTAGCGAAGGGGAAAAAATCATGGGAGATTATGATGAATAAAACCAGGCTCATAACAATGGCTATGCAGGCAAGAGAAAATGCCTACGCTCCATATTCAGGGTTTAAAGTCGGGGCGGCCTTGCTGACAAAGGCCGGAACGGTATATGGTGGCTGCAACATAGAGAATGCTTCCTATGGTTTAACCGTCTGTGCTGAAAGGACTGCTGTATATAAAGCGGTATCGGAAGGGGAAAGGGTTTTTCAGGCTATTGCTGTTATCGGAGGAGAGCAGACTTATGCTTACCCCTGTGGTGCATGTTTACAAGTGCTGCGGGAGTTTGGAAACCTTTTGATTATCACGGCTATATCTGTTGATGCATACCAGGAACAGATGTTGTATGACATGATACCCTTTGGTTTTTCATGGGAAAAAAACAGGAGGTAATGGTGTTGAAATCAGGTTTTGTTAGTATCGTCGGGAGACCTAATGTGGGGAAATCCACTTTAATGAATACCATCATCGGAGAAAAAATCGCGATTGTTTCTGATAAGCCCCAAACTACCAGAAATCGCATTCATGGCATTTATACCACGGATAAGGGACAGATCATATTTATTGATACTCCCGGAATCCATAAGCCTAAACACCTCCTGGGGGAGTATATGGTGAAGATTTCTACCCGTAGTTTAAATGAAGTGGATATGGTTTATTATATGACCGATATTACCAAGCCCTTTGGCAAAGGGGAGCAGTACATCATCAACCAGCTGAAGGAGGTAAGGGCGCCTGTTTTTTTACTGGTTAACAAAATTGACCTGGCTGGGGAAGAGGAACTGCAAAAGTATATTTCTCCTTTTCTTAAGGAAATGAATTTTACCGAAATCATACCCCTTTCGGCCGCCTTAGGAACCAACGTTACAGATTTGCTGGAAAAAACACTGGATTATTTACCGGAAGGCCCCCATTATTACCCGGCTGAGGAGATTACGGATCAGCCGGAAAAATTATTCATGGCAGAATTAATCAGAGAAAAAGCCCTGAATCTGACCCGGGAAGAGATACCTCATTCCCTGGCCGTTGAAATCGAAGAGATTAAGGAACGTGATCACAATAAGGTCTATGTTCGGGCCGTCATATATACGGAAAGGGAATCGCAAAAGGGGATCATTATCGGGAAAAATGGAAGTATGCTCAAGAAAATCGGAGAGCAGGCCCGGGTGGATATGGAAAATCTTTTAGATACGGATATCTATCTTGATCTCTGGGTGAAGGTGAAGAAAAACTGGCGGGACAGCGAAGGGAAGCTGATGCAGCT
>PWPP01000020.1 GCA_003558625.1 Syntrophomonas sp. | reverse complement strand
TATGGCAAGGATGAAACTGATCCAGCGCTGGGGTCTGATGCGCAATACCAATCCGGAAAATATCCAGGAGCACAGCCTGCAGGTAGCCATGATTGCCCACGGCCTGGCCGTAATTAAAAACCGGCAATTCGGCGGCGGGGTCAACCCCGAGCGGGTACTGGCGCTGGCAGTTTATCATGAAGTGGGAGAGATCATCACCGGGGATTTGGCCACTCCCATCAAAAATTTTAATCCGGAGATCAAAAAGGTTTTCAGCCAGATTGAAGAGGTGGCCAAAGATCGGCTGGTGAATATGCTGCCGCCGGGTTTTACCGAGGAATTCAAGCCCCTGATTTTCCCACAGGAAGATGACCGCGAGCACTGGCAGTTGGTTAAGGCGGCGGATAAAATCTGCGCCTACTTAAAATGCCTGGAGGAATTGAAAGCCGGAAACCAGGAATTCCTCCAGGCCCGGGACAGCATCGCCCGGGATCTGGCCGCGTATAACCAGCCGGAAATAGTCTATTTTATGGAGACCTTCGTACCCAGCTTTTCATTGACCCTGGATGAAATGGATTAGACCACGTAGTACGCATGTTGGATGAGCCGGGAGGGACGATTGTTGCAGCCACAAAAAAACGGGAATACCGAACAAACATCTTTTCTTGTTTCCGGGGCCCGGGCCATGGTGGAACATCCATTGTTTTTCAGAACCGTCATTACCCTGATTCTTTTAAATGCCATTGTAATTGGTGTGGAAACCTATCCCGGAATATATAAACCGAACCGGGAGCGGTTTTTGATCCTGGAGCAGCTCTTTATCTGGCTGTTTACTATAGAGATCACGGCCCGGATCTTAGCGGCCCGCCCCGTATCCCACTTTTTTAAGGACGGGTGGAATCTGTTTGATTTTATTATCGTAGCCAGTGGGCACCTGTTTATCGGGGGGTATTTTGTTTCTGTATTGCGGATCTTGAGGGTACTGCGCATCCTGCGCACGGTCACCTTTATTCCTTCATTACAAAGGATGGTCATCGCCCTGCTGGCCACCATTCCGGCCCTGGGCAACATTATTTTTTTAATGGGGATTTTATTTTACATATTTGCCGTCATGGGAACCATGTTTTTCTCCGCGGTAGCCCCGGAGTTCTTCGGCAGCCTACATATGTCCTTTTTGACCCTGTTCCAGGTAGTTACTTTGGAATCCTGGGCCAGTGATGTCATGCGACCTATTATGGCCGAGGTACCCCTGGCCTGGATCTATTTCGTGGCCTTTATCCTCATGGGCACCTTCATTATTATCAATTTGTTTATCGGGGTGATTGTCAACAATATGCAGCAGGCCAATGAAGAACTGCAGGAAAATGTCGTCATTTCCAAAAGCGAGATTCTGGCCCTGCGGCAGGAAATTGCCGAATTGAAAGAGCTGGTGCAAAACCGGGGTCCAGGTCAGCCACCGGGAAAAATGGAATGACCGGGGCGGATGGATAAGAGCTTAACCGCCTGAGCGGGTGGAAGAATTTATTTTAGACAAATACATATATAATTGATAACATAAGGGCACATGGTTCATACTCTGATGATGTCCTGCCTCTAATGATTATGGGACATATTATTGTCTAAAAAATTATAAGGAGTTAACGCATGAAGGGGTTTAATATTGGAGAATTATACATTGAAAAACCTATCGTACAGGGCGGAATGGGTGTCGGTATCTCCCTGGCCGGTCTGGCATCAGCAGTTGCCAACCAGGGAGGGATCGGTGTGATCGCTGCTGCCGGTATCGGTATGCTGGAACCCGACGGGCATTCGAATTTTCTTGAAGCCAGCAAGAGAGGCCTGCGCAACGAAATCAGAAAAGCCCGGGAGGCTACCCGGGGGATTATCGGGGTCAATATCATGGTGGCCCTGAGCAATTTTGGAGACATGGTTCAAGTGTCTCTGGAAGAAGGTGTGGATATTATTTTTTCCGGGAGCGGACTGCCTTTGACCCTGCCCGGGTACCTGAAGGAAGGCTACAAGACCAAACTGGCTCCCATCGTATCTTCGGGGCGGGCGGTTAAAATGATCGCGCGCAGGTGGCTGGAACGTTACAATTATCTGCCCGATGCCATTGTATTGGAGGGCCCCCTGGCCGGAGGGCACCTGGGCTTTAAAAAACAGCAGCTGTCGGATCCTGATTTTACCCTGGAAAAGCTGCTGCCCGGAGTTTTGGATGAAGTCCGGGATTTGGAGGCCAAGCATGGTAAAGCCATTCCCATTATAGCCGGGGGAGGGATTTACACCGGGGCCGATATCTATAATATTATGAAAATGGGGGCGGACGCTGTGCAGATGGCCACCCGTTTTGTTACTACCCATGAATGTGATGCGGACATCCGCTTTAAAAACACATACCTGGAAGCCCGGGATGAGGATATTGTGATTATTGACAGCCCTGTGGGCATGCCGGGCCGGGCCCTCAGAAACGAGTTTATCGACCAGGTGATGGACGGCAAAAAGAAACCCTTTATATGTCCCTATCACTGTATTGCCACCTGTGATGTGGAGAACAGTCCTTATTGTATTGCCCTGGTCCTGCGCAATGCCCAGAGGGGCAATTTAAAGCACGGGTTTGCCTTTGCCGGTCAAAATGCCCCCCGGGCTACGGAGATTATATCGGTGGCAGATTTGATGGGGCAGCTAGAGGCCGAATACGAAGAGGCGGCCCGGGCCGACAGCAGCGGTTAGCAGCAGAACCGAACCCCGGGTGGTGTATTTACCGTTCTCGTGATTACTGCCGGCACGAATATGGAGCCGGAACCGGGAGACTGTTACCCGCAATGCTTACAAGACATATCAAAACCGCCGGCACTCATGGCAACGGCGGTTTTAGCTTTTTTCCCCGGCCCCGGTCGCGGGCATGCCGGGGAGAGGCGGCGCTGTTTTTATGGATTTATCACTTCCACCTTGACCGGATGGTAACCCAAAAAGGTTACCCGCACGGATTGCCCTGCTTCAAAGTCCTCTATTTCCGGATGGGAGATCCCGGGGATGATAAGCGCAATATTTCCCTGGGAAAGGCTCAGGTATTTACTGGGCACATCCTCATTGCCTATTCTCAGCCTATTTGAACCGGGTAAGACCTGGATGATCTCATACATAAAGGCCTGGCGCACCAGGATGGTTTCTACTTCATCGTCTATCATTTTCAGTCCCACCAGGTCATTGGTTTTGATATCCTTGAGCTGGGGGCGGGTCATACCTTCAATACTTACCTTGATATCGGGTGACAGGATATAAGTCTGGGCCTCAAGGGAGTCTGTTCTCAGGGTAATCAGTTCACGGTCCGGGTTTACGGATAATACTCGGCCTTCAATAATATTGGAACTCACCAGGTAAACGATCTGGTTATCTACCAGCTCGATTTCTACTTTCATGTCTTTTCTGACCCGGGACAGGCTGGTGTAGCTGGTGTCGTCTATGACGAAGCGGACTTTATCGCTGACTTCATAGCTCTTAAGCTCGTTATCCTCGTTTTTAATGACCAGGATGTCATTTTCCCGGGCCACTCTTCTCGGGTGGGGGGCAATGATGCGCAGGTCATTGCGGATCATTGCCAGTACCTGGGAACCGCTTTCCTCGAGGGTTTTCTCGATTTCGCGCAGGGTCTGCCCGGCCGCCGGGCTCCCGGCGGTCACGCGTGCCTCGGTAATGTACCGGCCGG
>PWPP01000030.1 GCA_003558625.1 Syntrophomonas sp. | reverse complement strand
GGGCTTTTCCCAATGATATTATCACAGTTGTATTTGGAGCTGAAGATGTATAAAGATGAGGTTAACAATATTTACAGCTCCAAATACAACTGTGATAATATCATTGGGAAAAGCCCGGCCATGCATAATCTGAGGATCCTGGCCCGGCAGGCTGCCCAGGGCAATACCACTGTTCTTATTACCGGAGAAAGCGGCACCGGCAAGGAGCTTATGGCCCATGCCATTCACCAGGCCAGTCCCCGCTCCAGACGTCCCTTTGTCCGGGTCAACTGTGCCGCTCTTCCGGAAAATCTTTTGGAATCGGAACTGTTCGGCTATATGGACGGTGCTTTTACCGGCGCCAGAAGAGGGGGAAAACCGGGCAAATTTGAGCTGGCCCATCACGGAATCATTTTTCTGGATGAGATTGGCGATATGCCCCTTTCCATGCAGGCCAAATTACTCATCGTACTCCAGGAAAGGGAAATCGAGCGTTTAGGAGGCACCAAACCTACCCGTATCAATGTCCAGGTCATCGCCGCCACCAATCAACACCTGGAGGAAAAGGTAAAAGAGGGTCTGTTCCGGGAAGATCTTTATTATCGTCTTAATGTTTTGCATTTGTATATGCCGCCCCTGCGCCAGCGCAGGGAAGATATTCCCCTCATCAGCCAGCACCTGCTGAAAAAAATCAACCAGCGCTTAAATACCCATATCCATTCCATTACCCCGGGAGCAGATCAGGTTCTCATGAACTATGACTGGCCCGGGAATATCCGGGAGCTGGAAAACATGCTGGAAAGAGCCATAATCCAGGCGACCTTGCATGAAGACGGGGAACTGAAAAAAGAACACTTTCCTTTTTTGAGCGGCCGGGAGAATAAAAGCCATGCAGCCGGGGAAACCCCGGACATCTTACCCGGGACATTAAATGACGCCGTGGAAAAACTGGAAAAGGATATGATTGAAAAAACCCTGCGCCAGACCAATTTCAACAAGACCCATACCGCCAAGTTATTGGGTATGCACGGATCTGTATTATACCGGAAGATTAAAAAATATCAAATCGCCGAATAAAACGCCCTTTTCTTTTTTCCGGCCCGCAGCCAACCGCTGTCCGGTACCCCTTGCAATATGTCGTTATCCCCACCCGGTGCGGCCTTTACGTATTCGCCGCCTGTTGGCGCCGTACCAACAAACATATTCCTCCCAGGACCTATGCCCCCTGCTTTTTGCCTCCCGAAAAAATGTGCTCCACCCTGTCCCGGACTTTTCACCCCTGCCCTGAATACAAAACCGCCGCCCTCTCTATGAGACCCGCGAAAAAATTGCATTTTTTTCGGCATGCCGTCAATACCTGGCATGCTTTTTGCATTTTAGTATAAGCGTATGAAAGAAAGGCGGTGAAAAATTACGGGAGCAGGACCTGGCAGCCGTGGTAAAAACCATCAGAGAGGGGTGGGGAATCGCATCAGGCAGGCGGAAACAGCCGATAAGCAGAATGGTTAAAGAAAAAAATTGCCTTAAATTTTTATGAAAAAAGGAGGGTTTATTTGTGGAAGGAAAAGTAGCAAACCGTTGGATCGTGGTATTGGGATCAATCCTGATGCAGTTAAGTTTAGGGGCTATCTATACCTGGAGTTTGTTTAATGCCCCCCTGGTGGAAAAATTCGGTTGGGATCCGGGAGCAACCGTGTTCACCTTTTCCATAACCCTGGCTTATTTTGCCCTGGCGGTTATATTTGCCGGTAGAATCCAGGACAAAATCGGCCCCCGGAAAGTGGCTACGGTGGGCGGCATTCTAACCGGTCTGGGTGTTGCTACCGCCAGTTTTGCCACCAGCCCCACCATGCTCTACCTGACCTACGGGGTCATTGCCGGTATCGGGATCGGGGCTGCTTATGTCACCCCCCTGGCTACCTGTGTAAAATGGTTTCCGGAAAAAAGAGGCCTTATCACCGGTTTGGTCCTGGCCGCTTTAGGGGTAGGGGGAATGGTCTTCAAACCCATCATTATTATGTTTATCAGCAGTGTGGGCGTAAGCTCCGCTTTCTTGTATCTGGGAATAATCTACGGTACCTTAATCGTTCTGGGTGCCCAGTTCCTGGTGGTTCCCCCTGCAGGTTACCATCCCCCGGGCTGGTCTCCTCCCAAACCGGCTGCAGCAGGAGGCTTCTCTGCCGGGATGCGCAATTTCACCACCGGGGAAGCCATGAGAACCCCGCAATTTTATATGTTAGTGGTCTGGATGCTCTTTGGCAGTGCTGCCGCCCTTATGATCATCAGTGTGGCCGCCAATATCGGGATGCAGATGGTGGGGCTGAGCCTGGCCGCTGCCGGTAATGCCGTCGTCACCATTTCACTGTTTAATGCGGCCGGGCGCCTGGGCTGGGGCGGGATCTCCGACCGCTTTGGACGCAGAACCTCGATACTGGCCATTTTTATCCTTTTCAGTGCCGCCATGCTCTTTATGAGTACAGTTACCATGACCTATGTCAGCTTCCTGCTGGCCACCTGTATTGTCGGTTTCTGTTTTGGAGGACTGGCTGCCATCTTGCCTACATTAACCGCCGAATGGTTCGGTACCGCCAATGTAGGGAACAATTACGGAGCCGTCTTCCTGTTTTACGGAGTCGCGGCTCTTACCGCACCCAGGCTCTCCATTGCTATCGGCTTTGAAGCAGCCTTTATGGTAGCAGCGGCCGCTTGTGCAATCGGGGTCGTGGTGGCTTTCCTGGCCAAACCCCCGGCGCTGCCTGCCGTAGATCCCGGCCAGACCCGGGACAAAATTGCCTAGGTGCTTATATCCGTAAACTGAAAAATACAGCGGTCTCCTGTTTTGCGATAGCTTTAACCCAGCAAATGCCAGCACATGCAATATCCAGTCTCCCATATCAGGAGGGTTTATTGACCCAAAGAGACATACCGGGGCCCTGCTGATTAAAGAAAAACCTTTTAATACAGGACTTATGAAAAATAAATCAGGGGTTTTTCCGTTGGCACACTTTTTGCAACATCTATTCATTGATAACAAAATAACGGAAGGGGGCCAGAAAAACAAAACCAAATTTCGTTTCATGAAATTAAAGGAGGCAACATAATGGAGATTAAAAAAGTTGGAATATTAGGCGCAGGCACGATGGGTGCCGGCATTGCACAGATCAGTGCCGAAGCCGGTTACCAGGTAATCCTGGTGGATGTGGTGGCAGATGTAGCCGCCAATGCCTTTAAAAAAATGCAGAAGAACTGGGCCAAAGCCGTGGAAAAAGGCAAAAAAAGTGCGGAAGACATAGAACAATACAATGCCTTAATTGCAGTGGGCACCGATTTAGATGTCTTTGCCGAATGCGATATGATCATCGAAGCCATTATTGAAAATATCGACATTAAAAAGAGTGTTTTCGCCCAGTTAGACCAGGTATGTAAACCGGAAGCCATACTGGCCACCAATACATCTGCCCTCAGTATTACGGAAATAGCCGCCGCTACCAAGCGTCCGTCCCAGGTGGTGGGAATGCATTTCTTTAACCCGGTACCGGTCATGAGACTGGTGGAAGTCATCCCCGGCACCGAGACCACTGAAGCCACAGTCCAGGCTACTGTAGACCTGTGCAAGACCATTAAAAAAGATCCCATCGTGGCCAAAGAATCCCCCGGCTTTATTGTCAACCGTATTCTGGTTCCCTATATCAATGAAGCGGCTATCGCCTACCAGGAAGGTGTCGCATCAGCTGAGGATATTGACCGGGCCATGAAACTGGGAGCGGGTATGCCCATGGGTCCCCTGGCTCTTTGTGACCTGGTAGGAATCGATGTGGTACTGATGATTTGTGAATATTACTGGAAAGAATTCGGCGACCCCAAATATCGCCCCTCACTGGCTTTCAAACAAAAAGTCAGAGCCGGCCATCTGGGCATGAAAACGGGCAAAGGATTCTTTGACTACAGCAAATAGACAGGAGGCATAATCGTGGAATTGAATACCCTCCTCTATGAGAAAGAAAATCATGTCGGTATTATTACCCTGAACCGGCCCAAGGCCTTCAATGCCCTGAATGACGAATTGATGGCCGAACTGGGACAGCTGATTGATTCCATAGGCGCTGATGATGAGGTCAAAGCGGTAATCCTTACCGGCGGTCCCAGAGTTTTTGCCGCCGGCGGTGATATCGCCTTTATGATCAATGCCGATCCCTTAAAAGCAGAAGCCTTTATTGCCCTGTGTCATGAAACCATCGACAAGATCGCCAATCTTGAAAAACCGGTGGTGGCTGCCATAGCGGGAATGGCCCTGGGGGGAGGCTGTGAACTAGCTTTGGGCTGTGATATCCGCATAGCCACGGAAAAAACCCTTTTAGGCCAGCCGGAAATCAACCTGGGTATCATGCCCGGTGCCGGTGGCACCCAGCGTCTGTCCCGGGTAGTAGGAGCCGGGTGGGCCAAACATCTGATCTTGACCGGAGACAATATCAATGCGGAAAAAGCTTTAAGCATCGGTTTGATTACTGCGATCGTCCCCGCGGACAACCTGATGGATGAAGCCAAAAAAATTGCGGCCAAGCTGGCCGGCAAGGGACAGATCGCCATGAGGATGGCCAAGAAATGTATCGATTACGGTTTAAATGTCGATCTGCCTTCAGGGTTGTTGTTTGAGCAGAAAGCCTGGGCCTTCCTTTTTGCCACCGAAGACCAGACCGAAGGGATGAAAGCATTTATCGAAAAAAGAAAGCCCGTTTTTAAAGGAAAATAGCGCACCCCTATCATGATGAAAACAGAAGCCGTCATACCGGTTAATGACAGCAGGATCCTGCGGCAAGATGCTCTTTTGATCCATAACCACCCCGCACTTGCTCTATGTTTGTGGTGCCGCGTGCTGTTATCCGGTTCAATAAAACAGAATTTAGGGAGGAATATCACAATGGATTTTAGATTCACCGATGAACAAGAAATGATGCGCCGCATGGCCCGTGATTTTGCCGATAATGAAATCGCACCCTATGCCGGTCAATGGGACAAAAACGACGAATTCCCCTATGATGTCGTGAAAAAAATGCATGAGTTGGGCTTGATGACCATAGGTGTCCCTGCCGAATACGGCGGAGCCGGGCTGGATCATGTGGCCCAAAACCTGGTGGTGGAAGAAATTGCCCGCGGCGATGCCGGTCTTTGCACCACCATGGCTGCCAGCACCCTTCTCGGACCCGACCCGGTACTGATTGCCGCTACTGATGAACAGAAAAAATGGTGGTATGACCGGGAACTGGATGGCAATCTGACTGCATTCTGTCTGACCGAGCCCGGAGCCGGATCCGATGTGGCCGGACTGACTACCCGCTGCCAGAAAGTCGGGGATGAATATATCCTGAACGGCACCAAGCAGTTTATCAGCAACGGCGGAGTAGCCGGGTTATACACCGTCTTCGCCACCATGGACAGAAAGCTCGGCCATAAGGGGATGTGCTGTTTCATGGTAGACCGCAATACACCCGGGATCACTATCGGTCCCAAAGAAGACAAGCTGGGTATTCGCAGCTCCAATACCACCTCGGTAATTTTCGAAGATGTCAAAGTTCCGGCGAAAAACCTGCTGGGCAATGAAGGTGACGGCTTCCGCATCGCCATGAAAACCCTGGACATTTCGCGGGCTTCCGTAGCTGCCATGGCTATCGGCGTGGCCCAGGCCGCCTATGAAGCTTCCGCCAAGTATTCTTTTGAAAGAACCCAGTTTGGCAAACCCATTTTTGCCTTCCAGGCCATTCAGTTCATTCTGGCCGACATGGCCCAGTTTATTGAAGCCGGCCGCCTGCTCTATTTAATGGCTTCCAGCAAGCAAAACATGGGACTGGCCTATACCGAAGCCGCTTCCCTGGCCAAATGCTTCTGCGGCGATGTAGCCATGAAAGTGGCCACCGATGCCGTGCAGGTTTACGGCGGTTACGGTTACACCAAAGAATATCCGGTAGAAAAATATTTCCGCGATGCCAAAATCATGCAGATCTTTGAAGGGACCGCCCAGGTGCAGAGACTGGTCATTGCCGGCGATATCGCCAAGCAGTTCAAGCCTTAGAAACACGGACCAGACTGATCCGATCGATATAATTTTAATGAAAACGAAGGGGGTATGTATGTGACCTATACAGCCGAGTATCAGAAAAAATTGGTATCCGCAGAAGAAGCGGTAAACGTGGTCAAGTCAGGCGATTTAGTTCATTATGGAGAATTTGTCATGAATTCCTTTTACCTGGACGCTGCCCTGGCCGCCCGCAAAGAGGAACTGGAGAATGTAAATATCCGGACCGTTACGTTCCCCATGGTCCCCCGGGTTGTTGCAGAAGATCCGGAACGAAAACACTTTATCTACAATGACTGGCACTTCAGTGGGGCCAGCCGCAAGCTGCATGATAAAAACCTGTGCAACTATATATCCCTTACCTACCATGAAGGTCCTTCCTTCTATGAGCGGGGATATGTACCGGTAGATGTGGCCATGATCAAAGTCGGCCCTATGAACAAGCATGGCTTTTTCAACCTGGGCACTTCCAACTCCATTACCCACGCTTTCTGTGATGCCGCCAAAATCGTCATCGCCGAAGTTAACGAGAGCATGCCCCGCTGCCTGGGAGGCAACCGTGAATCCATGCACATCTCCGAAATCGACTACCTGGTGCATGGAGACAACAAACCCCTCATTCAGCTACCCGCGGCCCCGGTATCCGAAGCCGACAAGACCATCGCCAAACTGGTGCTGGCAGAAATCGAAGACGGGGCCTGCCTGCAACTGGGCATCGGGGGCATGCCCAATGCGGTAGGAGCCATGATCGCCCAATCCGACCTGAAAGACCTGGGTATCCACACCGAGATGATGGTGGACTCCTTCGTAGACATGTATGAAAACGGGCGGGTAAGCGGAAAGTGCAAAGCCATAGACAAGGGGCGCATGGTCTATACCTTTGCCATGGGTACCAACAAATTGTATGATTTCCTGGATGATAACCCGGTCTGTGCCAGCTATCCCGTGAGCTACACCAATGACCCCTATGTTATTGCCCAGAATGATAACCTGGTGGCCATCAACAACGCGGTAGAAGTGGATCTTTACGGCCAGGTAGCCTCGGAATCTTCCGGCCCCCGTCATATCTCCGGTACCGGAGGACAGCTGGATTTCATCACTGCTTCCTATAAATCCAGGGGCGGCAAAGGCTTTGTCTGTTTGACTTCCACCTATAAGGATGAAAACGGGGAACTCCAGTCCCGGATTAAACCCATTCTGACACCCGGCGCTATTGTCACTGTACCCCGGAGCATAAACTTCTATGTGGTGACCGAGTTCGGCATCGCCATGTTAAAAGCCAAATCCAGCTGGGAAAGGGCAGAAGCCCTGATCAATATCGCCCATCCCGACTTCAGGGATGAGCTGATCAAAGAAGCAGAACAGAACCGGATCTGGGTAAAAAGCAATAAGCTTTAAAAGATCATACACATGAATGAATAATGCAACAAAAGGAGGCAAAACCAATGGGTAAAGAACTTAACGAAGTGGTAATGGTCAGTGCCTGCAGAACTGCCATCGGCGGTTTCATGGGCAGCCTGAAAGACTTCAAAGCCAATGATTTGTCAGTGATAGCGGGTAAGGCAGCCGTGGAAAGAGCCGGCATCGATGCAGACATCGTAGATGAAATCGTCCAGGGCCAGTGCCTGCATCATGGCAACGGCTCTCTCCCCCCCCGCCAGGTAGCCATGGCCGTGGGCCTGCCGGTTAGAAGCGGTGCCACCATGGTCAGCCAAAACTGCGCTTCCGGCATGAGAGCTTTGGAAATCGCATCCCAGAATATCACCCTGGGCAAAAGCGAAATCGCCCTGGTGGTAGGAACCGAGAGCATGACCAATATTCCTTATATCATGCAAAAGGCCCGCATGGGTTATCGCATGGGGGATGGCAAAATAGAAGATGCCATGATCGCCGACGGCCTGTTTGACCGCCTGGTTCCCGGCCATATGGGAATAACCGCAGAAAACATCGCCGAAAAATACCAGATTACCCGGGAAGAATGTGACGCCTTAGCCCTGATGAGCCACCAGAGAGCCAATGCCGCCAATGCCAGCGGAGTTTTCAAACGGGAAATCGTCCCCGTGGAAATAAAAACCAGAAAAGGAATCGCTTTATTTGAAGTGGATGAGCATCCCCTGAAAGATCCCAGCCTGGAGAAAATGGCCAAACTGCCTGCTGCTTTCAAAAAAGGCGGCGTAGTTACCGCAGCCAATGCCTCCGGGATCAATGATGCTTCAGCCGCGGTAGTGCTGATGTCCAAGAAAAAAGCGGAAGCCCTGGGCCTTAAGCCCCTGATGAAACTGGTCAATGTCTGTACCGAAGGTGTGGCTCCCGAAATCATGGGACTGGGACCTGCGGTAGCGATGCCCAAATGCCTGGACCAGGCCGGCCTGAAATTTGAAGATATCGAATACTGGGAAATCAACGAGGCCTTTGCAGCCCAGTTCCTGGGCGTAGGCCGGATGCTGAAAGAAGATTTCGGCATCGAGCTGGATCTGAACAAAGTCAATAACAACGGTTCCGGCATCGGGCTGGGACACCCGGTAGGCTGTACCGCACTGCGTATTATCGTTTCCCTGTACTATGAAATGGAACGCCTGAACCTGACCTACGGCGGAGCATCGCTTTGTGTCGGCGGCGGACCGGCCATGTGTTCCCTGTGGACCCGGGATATATAAGCGGGTAACCATATCGTAATCTCTCACTGTCAATAACCCTTATTCATTTAATTACTATCGTTTTCCCATAACTACCCCCCTTATACCGGGGCCGGTCCCTAACGGGGCCGGCCCTTTTTTTATGTATTCGGGCGCCCGTTGATGGACCGGGCAAACAAATAACCGGCTTCCCGGGCTGCAAGGAGCCGGATCGGCAGTTGCATAATTTCTCCCGGGCCATCCACCGGGTTGACCAGCAATTCACCCTCGCCCTTCAGATCCAGCATTTTAAAAAAATACCGGGCTGTCTGTTGGGCACAGAAAAACGTTTCCCTGTTTTCCCGCCCCGCCGTGGAAAGAAAAAAAGCCGGTTTTTTTTCTAACGGGGGCTGCTTTAGGATAAATTTCCGGGCCCAGAACACCTGGCTTCTGTCGATCATGGCCTTGCCCAGGGCATTGATCCCCATGGCATATACCGGTGCCGCCAAAACCAGGGCATCGGCTTCCTGCCGGAAGGCTTCAAACAGTGCGGCCAAATCATCCCCAAATACACATTCCCCGGTGAGGGAACAGGCTTCACACCCGGTACAGGCCCTGAATTCCAAGCCCCTCAGACGATAGATGCGGCACCTGGCGCCGGCAGCCCGGCTGCCCTTAATAAAATGCTCCAAAAGGATGTGACTGTTGCTGATTTCCCGGGGGCTGCAGGATACAGCCAGGATGTTACCCATAAAACACCACCTGCTTTGCTTTTTTATTCATTATACCCGAACATAGGGGCCAGAAAACAAAACCTGCCCTCCCCGGATAAGAACCGGGCATAAATATCTTCAAAGATCTGGGATAAAACCTTTAGCCCTAAACCCATGCCGGCCCTATCGCGATGATTGAACGGGTAGGTAAAACAACATCATCAAGGAGGAGAAAATATGTCAATAAATACGTGGAAAGAAGAATATAACCAAAAAATCGTATCATACTCCCAGGCAGCACAGCAGATAAGATCCGGGGATATGGTGGCAGCCGGCCTCGGTACCGGCTCCTGCTCGGAAAAACTGTTTGATGCCATTTTAGACCGCCATGAAGAATTAGAAGAGGTTCTGATCAGTGACGCGGTTCAGATCTATCCCACCAAACTGTACGATCCGGTTTATATGACCGGATTAGATGGCCGCATCAATCATATGCCCATATTTGGGATAGCAACTATCAGGAAGATGTATAAAGCCCAAGTTTCGGATTTTATGCCGGCCATGACATTAGATGCCGGGGAAAAATACGGGGAGCGGGCTAATGTGTTCTTGTTTATGGTAACCCCTCCCAACAAACACGGCTACATAAACCTGGGCCCTACTGCATTTTATACTTTGGAAACCATAAAAAAAGGACGCCTTAACGGGTCACTACGAACCGTCATCGCCGAGGTCAATGACCAAATGCCGGTAGTATTTGGTGACAATTGGCTGCATGTCTCAGAAATAGATTATGTAATAGAACGATCAGCCCCCATTCCAGCATTTAAAAGAGGAGAAGCAAGCCCGGCAGAAAAGGCAATCGGAGACTATGTGCTGGATCTGATCCAAGATGGTGCCACGATTCAGATGGGCCTGGGAGGAATATCAGAAGCAGTGGCGGCCGGGCTCAAAGGCAAACGTGATTTAGGGATTCTTACCGAGATGCTGCCACTGGCACTGCCTCAGCTGGTGGAGGAAGGCATTGTGACCAATGCCCGGAAACCGATTTACCCGGGAGTCAGCATAGCCTCCTTTGTCCTGGGAGATGAAAACCTATACGATTACATTAGCGAAAATCCCAGCTGTCAGTTGTTCCCGGGCTCCTATACCAATGATCCCCGCTTCATCGCCCGGCATCCTAATATGGTAGCCATGAATACCTCTTTGATGATCGATCTCACCGGCAACAGTACCTGCGAGGGGATCGGCCATACGCAAATCAGCGGTGTCGGGGGACAATTAGACTTCATCATGGGTGCCTATTGGTCAGAGGGCGGAAAGGGAATAAACATGTTAAGTGCCGTCCGCTCCCTCCCAGACAGTACCGTGGTATCTACGATCGTTCCGGAATTACCCCCGGGAACACCCGTCAGTGTGCCCCGGACCTATACCAATTACGTGGTGACGGAATATGGTATTGCCCAGCTTAGATACAAAAGCCGCAGAGAGCGGGCCTTAGAATTAATATCCATCGCCCATCCCGATTTCCGGGGTGAACTGAAAGCCGATTTAAAAAGCCGTTTCTATCCCAAGCCCTCATAAAGCACATCCCGGAACCGCTTCCGGTTGTGGAGGCCAAAGGCCTCGGAAAGAGGAAAGAAGCACCGGTTACGGCATTTCCCGGGGTGAAAAATGACCGGCATACCTTCCCAATACGCTCTAGCCCCATCGGGGTCCTGTAATGCCGGCATGCTCGAGTAAAGCCTTCAGAGGCCCGGAGCCTGAAAAAGCCGGGGATCATCCCCGGCTTCTGGTTCAGGCTCTTAAAAACCATCTTTTCGTAATTTCATGCCTGCCTATTTTATTTCATTAATATCGTAGGGTGTGGTCTGGTAGACAAAGTAGTTGAGCCAGTTATTGAAGAGCAGATTGGCATGGGCCCTCCAGCGCACCATGGGTTTTTGGGCCGGGTCATCATTATAGAAGTAATTGGCGGGCACTTCAATCTCCAGGCCTTTTTTCGCATCCCGTTCATATTCCAGCTTCAGGGTGATGGGATCGTATTCAAAATGGCCGGTGGCGAATACATATTTCCCGTCCTTACTAGCCACCAGGGCCACCCCCGCTTCCTCTGATTCCATCAGGATTTCCAGACTGTCGCAGGGCAGCAGGTCTTCCCTTCTCACTTCCGAATACCTGGAATGGGGCAGATATACCACATCATCAAATCCCCGCAGAAGCTCACAGCGGGTCTTGCATATGGGATGGGGAAAGACCCCGAATATTTTTTTGTCCAACACATAATTGGGCACTCCGAAATGGTGGTAGAGCCCCGCGGTTGCGGCCCAGCAAATATGATAGGTGGAGGTTACATTGGTTACGGTGAAATTCATGATGTCCTGCAGCTCTTCCCAGTAATAGACTTGATGAAAGGGCATTTTTTCCACCGGGGCTCCGGTAATGATCATACCGTCATATTTATTGTGTCGAATCTGGTTAAAGGTCTTATAAAAAGCCTTTAAATGTTCCACCGGGGTGTTTTTCGATTTATAGGTTTCGGTGGAAATCAGATCGATTTCTATCTGCAGGGGAAAATTGGACAACAGCCGCAGCAGCTGGGTTTCCGTGACACTCTTGGTCGGCATCAGATTCAATATGGCAATCTTTAACGCCCGGATATCCTGGCTCAGGGCCCGGGCCTCATTCATGACAAAAATGTTTTCTTTTTCCAAGACTTCAGCCGCAGGCAGGTTTTGCGGTATAATAATGGGCACGTAGATCATCCTTTCCAACTCGTCCGTTACTTAGGGGGCGCGATTGGGATTGTGGTTGCAGGCAACCGGAATCCCTTGCATAATAAAGACACTTCTTAAGATAAGAAGTGTCTTCGCTAAAGCAAGCCTGTTGCTTCTTATCTCTCAGGATCCATGATCCTGCAGGATTTAGCACATTTCCAGTCAAACTGGCTGTTGCCGGGTGTCATCGGGCCAGTCCCTCCACCGCTCTTGATAAGAAAGGAAATTATCCGTCAATTACTTATATAGTATATTAAAAGATAACGGCCCTGTCACTATAATATTTTCAAAAGATCTTTATCCCCGGGACAGATTATATATGATGCGGGCAGGGAAATATCCATAATTTGTCGAAATACTTTTATCATGAAACCGATGTCGATGCCGGATTGAATTCCGGTTAGAATGAAAAAAGGAGCGAGGCGTATGTGTAAATGTTTACGGCCCCGGAAAGATTTTCTGGTTTTATACTTGTTGGTCTTTTTGTTTTCCATGGTCCTTCCCCCGGCTGCATTGATGCCGCCTGCCTTAGCATCCACCGGTCTCACCAGCCCTTATAAAGATGTTCCTGCCAGCCACTGGAGTGTCAAACACATCGTGAAAATGAATTTCCGGGGCGTGGTCATGGGTTACCAGGACGGCAGTTTTCAACCCGATCGGGGAGTCAGCCAGCTAGAGGCGGTTTTAATGGCGGTCAGAAACATGGAAGATGCCGACGGCCTGGAAGCAATTGATACCGATCAAGCTCTAAATCTTGCGGTTCCGGCCTGGGCCCAGGACAACTTTAAGCGGGAACTTCTCTATGCCCTGGAGCATAAACTGGTAGTTCCGGCTGAAAACAATTTTAACGCCACCAACCATGCTTCCCGGGCCTGGATGACACAGTTGATGGTCCGCATGATCAACAAAGATGCCGAAGCATCGGCCCTGGCCGCCCAGACCCCCGATTTCACCGATGAAAACCAGATCCCCTCCTGGGCCCGGGGTTATGTCCTTGCGGCTACCAAATACGAGCTTATTTCCGGTTTCCCCGACCAGAGTTTTAAACCCAATCAGATCATTACCCGGGCCCAGGCCGTAGCTCTCCTCAGCCGCAGTGAATCCTACCTGGCCCTCGAAGACAGCATCCCCCGGGGACAGGTTCAGACCGTAAGCGAAGAACAGCTTACCGTTAAAATCAAAGGCGATACCAGGGTGTATGATATCAAACCCCAGACCTGGTTGTTTGATCGCGAAGACCGGCCGGCAGCATGGGATACCCTGAAAAAAGGGGATTATGTGTTTCTGATGCGGGAAAACGGGGTCCTCCAATATGTTGATATCAGTGCAGTAGAACTCTGGTCCGGGAGCATAGAAGGTAAAGTCACGCATATATCCATCCCCGCTTCGGTGCTGGTGATAGAAGATACAGAACAGAAACTACAAACATTTGTCCTGAAGGCGGATGCGGTTGCATTGGATCCCCGGGGAAACCCGGTCAGTTTGGATAATATAGTTAAGGATATGGAGGTAGAGATAAAAATTGATGCCCAGGGAGATGCCGACACGATCCTGGTCAGGGACACCGGTAACGCAGCCGGCTCCGCCGGCATCATTCATGCTTTGGATCATACCGGCCGCCTCCTTATTATCAAAAACGCTATGGGCAGCTTTCATTCCTACCGCTTCGATGACAATACCCGGGTCATCATTTCCAATCTCCGCTTTCCGGATATGAAGGATCTGGCCGTGGGAGATGAAGTAAAAATCAGCGCTGAAAACCAGACGGTTGTAGAAATTGCGCTGATAAACCCACAGCAGGAATTAATCCTCTCGGGAAAAATCGCCATCATTTCTCCGGAACGGCGTCTCCTGGTCATCGAAGAAGCCGGGAGCATCAAAACCTATCCCGTAGCCGGCCAGGTGGATGTGATCATCAAGGGAAGAGAATTTCCCCTGCTTACGGACCTGGTGGTAGGTGATACGGTGGAGCTGCAGGTGGCCGGCGGGGAGATCGCCGTTATCAAAGTCCTGAACCGCAGCTACCGGGACATTATGAAGGGTACCGTAGTGGCCGTAGATGTGGAAAATGACATCCTGGTCATTAAAAACGAGGATACCGAGCTTAAGAGCTATGAAGTCAG
>PWPP01000117.1 GCA_003558625.1 Syntrophomonas sp. | reverse complement strand
GGGGGTCTTGCAACTTTTAAAGGTGTGCTGGGAACCGGGATCGCAAAAGTTATGGATATGGAACTAGCCAAAACCGGTTTAAATTCTCGCGAATGCGAGCTTTTGGGTATAAATTATATCACCCGGAGAATAAGCGCCCGGACCAAAGCTCCCTACTTCCCAGGAGCAAAGCGAATCTATGTCAAAGTAATAGTCCGGGCAGAAGATAAAAAATTGTTGGGGGGACAAATCGTTGGTTTCTCCGGTTCAGCCAAAAGAATTGATACATTGGCTACCGCCCTGACGTTGAAAGCCACAATCAATGACCTCATAAATATAGATTTAGCCTATTCTCCCCCCTTTAGCCCTTTGTGGGACCCGGTTGCTATCGCCATTAACCAGTTTGAATAATGCATTGCCCTTCATGGTGAAAAAGCAACTGTGTTGGAGCCGGAGGGAAGGAAAAAAGCATGTTCGCACAGTTGTTATCCTGATATTAGACTTAACTCCTATGATCCGGTTTTCCCCCTGGCGGAGATGGGTAACTGCTTAGGGCGGTTTCTTCACCGGGGTGGTATTTTTTTGTTCTTACCCGCAGAACCACATAAACCAATGAAATTAAAACCGGAACTTCGATTGAGGGACCAGTGACTGCCGCAGATACCACGATAGAATACGCCCCTAATACCGCAGACAAAACCGCCATCGCAATGAAAAAAGGTCCCGGGGTTGAAGTTAATCTTTTAGACAAACCTGTGTAAATATGATAGGCTCAATAATAATCTTATCCTCGAATTGAGAGGAGCTTTTTCATGTGGCACAAGCTGATACAGGATTTGAACTTAACCGACCTGTTCGCCTCCGTTGCTTCCGGAGGCTTGTGGCTGCAGCTAACTCCTGCAGTTTTTATCTTTCTGTTTTTTCTTTTTTTGCGCCGCCTCTTTACCGCTTATCTATTCCGCCTGTTTAGAAGAATCTGTCTCAAGGCTGATTCTCATTGGTTGGAAAACATTACCTCTTCCACAGAAAAACCCCTGCAGTATTTCTTTGTTTTTTTGGGTCTGTTTCTGGCTTTAAAATTCTTGCCCCTGGGCCCATCCCAGGATGATTTTGTGCTAAGCCTTTACCGTTCCAGCATCATCTTTTTAATCGCCTGGGGATTTTATAATTTATCTGCCAGCAGCAGGGTGATTTCTGATAAGCTAAAAGAAAAACTGGACTTGGATGAAATCCTGATTCCCTTTTTATCCAAGATTTTACGTTTCATTATTGCAGCCATGGCCTTCGTCATCATTGCCCAGGAATGGAATTATGATGTCAACGGCTTTGTTGCCGGTTTGGGTTTAGGAGGACTGGCTTTTGCCCTGGCAGCCAAAGATGCCATTGCCAATATTTTCGGTGGGGTGGTAATCATCATTGAAAAACCTTTTACCATAGGAGACTGGATTGCCACCCCCAGTGTAGAAGGAACGGTAGAGGACATTACCTTTCGCAGCACCAAGATCAGAACCTTTGCCCATTCTTTGGTCACAGTACCCAATTCTACCCTGGCTAACGAAGCCATCACCAACTGGTCTAAAATGGAGAAAAGACAAATTTCTTTTCGCCTGGGGGTCACCTACAGCACTCCCCTGGAAAAACTGAAAACGTGTGTTTTGAAAATCGAAGCGATGCTGAGAGACCATGCCGAGGTACACCCCGAAACGATTATGGTAAAATTTGAGCGGTTTAATGACAGCAGCCTGGATATTTTCCTTTACTTTTTTACCACTACGACCAAATGGGCCCACTTTCTGGAGGTGCGCCAGGATATAAATTATAAAATTATTGAAATCCTAGAGCAGGAAGGCATATCCGTAGCCTTTCCCAGCACCAGTATTTACTGGGAAAATCCTGATTTATCCAGCTTGTTTTCCCATGAAAAAGTATAATTGCCGAGTAATTTAGGAGGTGTTATATATCATGCTTTTGCCAGTGGCCAAAGATATCTATTTGGTTGAGGCCCCCAATAAGGCCCGCTTTCCATACTGCCACGGACTCTATATCGATGATGAAATAAACGTGCTGATTGACAGTAGCCTGGGAGAAGAAAATTTAGCCAGCCTAAAGAAAAAAAAGGTGGATATCCTCGTGAATTCTCATTTTCATGAAGATCATATCCTCCATAACAACTATTTTACCGATGCAAAAATCTGGGCCCATGCCCTGGATGCCCCGGCTATTCGCTCCATGGATGTTTTTCTCGATTTCTACGGCTTTACCACTTATAATGCTCTCGGACTGGGCCAGGGTTTCATTGATTCCATCGACCTCAAGGCTTCTGCGGTCCATCACGAGCTGCAGGACGGGGAAATCATCGACTGCGGGCAAATCAGGCTCCAGGTGATCCACACTCCGGGACACTCGCCGGGGCACTGCTGTTTCTGGTTGGAAGAACAGGGAATATTGTTCAGCAGTGACATTGATCTCAGCCGTTTCGGACCCTGGTACGGTCATCCCTGCAGCAACCTGGGCGACTATGCCCGCTCCATAAAAAAATGCCGCGATTTACAGCCGGGCCTGGTCGTCTCCTCGCATAAGGGAGTCATCAGCGATGATTTAAACCGTCGTTTTGATGAATACCTGGCAGTCATCTACCGCAAAGAAGACGCCGTGCTGGCGGCCCTGCAAAAAAATCCCTTCAACCTGGAGGAGTTAACCTCCCGTCAGATTTTTTACGGTCCGGCTTCCAAAATCGACCCCTTCATGCTCTTTTTTGAAAAAATGGCCATCAAGCTACACCTGGAAAAGCTCTTAGCAGAGAACCGGGTCCGGGAAAAAGAAGGGCTCTATTATGTTTCCTGAAAAATTATTTTCTGTTTTATACATCATATCATGGGCTCCTCTCATCTGATTATTTTTACGGGAACGGCAGGTGTTGGAAAAGGTTCTGACCTCTTCGTCAAGCTGCCGCAAGGATAAATCATTAAATTACTAGATAAAACCAGTAAAAAAAGAACCTGTTATGATAATCACAACAGGTTCTTTTACGATCAGGATTAAACCGGCATAAGTTTATATAAGCTACATTTTCTCCACAATCAAAGTAGTGCCCATGCCTCCACCGATGCAGAGGGTGGCCAGACCGGTCTTGGCATCGTCGCGCTTCTGCAATTCATGAAGCAGGGTGACCAGGATCCGGGTGCCCGAAGATCCGATGGGATGACCCAGTGCAATGGCTCCACCATTAACATTTACTTTATCCATGATGTTCTCTAAACCCAGTTCTTTCGCTACGGCCAGAGACTGGGAAGCAAAGGCTTCATTGGCCTCAATCAGGTCGATGTCATTCAAAGTCAAGCCCGCTTTTTCCAGGGCTTTCAATGATGCCGGAACCGGTCCGATACCCATAATTTTGGGATCTACTCCGCCGGAGGCATAATTGACGATTTTGGCAATGGGTTTAATCCCCAACTCATCCGCTTTCTCTTTGGACATAACCACAACTGCAGCGGCACCATCATTGATTCCGGAGGCATTCCCCGCAGTTACTGAACCGTCTTTTTTAAAGGCTGGTTTTTGGGCAGTGAATTTTTCCATCGGCCGGGCATTTATAAATTCATCCGTGTCAAAAACCACGTCTCCTTTTCTGCCTTTAATTACTACCGGTACGATCTCATCCTTAAATTTTCCTGCTTCCTGAGCGGTTTTGGCCTTCTGCTGGCTGTTAAAGGCAAATTGATCCTGTTCTTCCCGGGATATGGTATATTTTTCTACCAGGTTTTCTGCGGTTATACCCATATGG
>PWPP01000064.1 GCA_003558625.1 Syntrophomonas sp. | reverse complement strand
GTGGATATCGGCTAAAGCTTGTACCGAGATCATCTCTTTATCGGGAGATCCGGCGGTTTCAAAATTTGCCACCATATTCCGGTTGCCCAGCAAGGGGAAGGTATAACTGGCACTGGTGCTTACTGGGTTACCGTTCTCGGTCCAGTTTTTAAACTGGTAATCCCCCTGAGCGTTAGCGGCAACCGTCACGCTGGCACCTTCATCGTAATTCCCCGCACCGGTCAGTGTACCCGCATTTTGTGGCTGTGACGAAAGGATGACCGAATACCACTTACTCAAGGGTGCGCTCTTGGGTACCAGGTTGGTCGAGGAGATCCGGTGGGTATAATGGAGCCGGTCCCCGGCTATGTAGAGGTTGATAGCATATTCGTTAATATTCTGGCCTTGATCATTCAAAACCCGGCTGTCATTGGTGCCGGTGGTCCTAATTTTATAGGGATAACCGCCGTTGTTGAAGTTGCTGTAGTAGGTGTAAAAACCGTCGGTGATGATATAAAAGGCCCGATTATTGGAGATTTTCTGCTCATTAGAGCCATAGTATTTGATCTTATAAAGTCTATCACCATCGGCAGAATTGCTGTAATAGATATATTCGCCATGTGAAGAAGCGTCTCGGATGCGGTCGAAATAGGCATAGATATTGGACCCGGCACTGGGATAATTGCCTGTGGTCCAGGAATGGGTGGTCATGGCGCCGTCATGGCGCAGGAAATAATTGTAACGGACCTGTGCCGGCCGGTTCGGCAAGGGGTCATTCCAGGTGGTATCCAGGTGATACCAGTGACCCTGGGTTTTGACCAGGTTCCAGGCGTGCGATCCCCCGCCGGCATTCCCCACAATAATCTGGGCTTCAAAGCCTATCTCTCTCAACATCTTATAGGCCAGCAGGGAATAGCCCTGGCAGACCCCTTTCCCCTCGGCGATCACCGCATAGGCGGAATGGGGGCTGACCCCGGGACTGGTTGCGGTCGAATACTCGGTATGCAGGACGATGAAATCGTTGACATATTTGATCTTCGCCAGGTCGCTCATACCGGGGTTTATATTTTCGGATAACAGGCGGGTTACCTCCTGGTCCACATAATCTTCCTGGCTGCGGGTGCTCCGGTAGCCAATTGTGAATGTGGTGTTTTTGCTGTTGCTGATACTGTAGGACCAGCTGCTGGTGGAGTAATGAGTATAATGGTCTTCTGCGTGGATCTCGTTGATCATGCCGGTGATTAATGTTGTGGTAATGGACCCTGTCCCGGTATACCTCACTTCAAAATTGGTCAGCCTTTGTATAAAGGAATGATGGATAGCGGCTTTTAGCTCGGCATGTGTGGAGGCGTATTGAACCGAATGAAGGGTAATAATCCTGTCTGAAGAAACCCCGTAATCTTTTTCCTCCGGTATGGGGTTTTGCCAGCTGTCCTGGCCGGTGATCTCCTGGGGGTTAATACTGTCATCCCAGGTCTCTGCATACAGGGGGAAAGCGCCTGCCAGGTTACCCAGCAGTAAAAACAATGCCAGCAGAACAGCTATAAAACGATTGGTCTTCTTTGTCCTCTTCATCAACATGATAATGGCCTCCTTCCGATACCCGACTGTGGTTCACCATACAAGCTTTTTTCCGTGTCAAATAAGCGCTTTTTACAGTACTGAAAGGCTACTGGTCCCAGACCCTGGATGGTCCCGTATATCGAATGATCTGCCAGAATGGAGCGATCGGCAATTATATGCCGGTCCCCCTCCTGGAGAGTATTTTGCCATGGATCCAAATGTTGCCTGGCCTTAGAAACAATAGTTTGATAACAAGATATTATCCTTGTAATTATTCTACTTTCCTCTTTATTTTCCTTCTTTGAAATAAAAAAACAGGACTAAAGACTCCTGCCAGGATGATAACATGCAAATTATTGCAAAAAAGGAAGCCCGGTCCTGATTGATCGGGTTTAAGGGATGGGGTCATAGATCGGCGATAAACATGGGGTTGGTGAGATAAAAAAGCAATAAGGGAGCGTGTTAAAGAGGTGTGGGGAGTGGTTTAATGCAGGGCAGGATGTCTCAACGCTCTTCCCGGTCATAGAAGACCGAGAGGGCCCGGGGGGCGCCGGCATCGCTTTTCTTGCGTACGGTCACCATGACCAGGACGAAGATTGTCAGCAGGTAGGGCAGCATATTGAGGAAGAAAGGGGATATCTCCACCCCGATGGTCTGCAGGCGGACGGTCAGGGCCTGGATGCCGCCGAAAAGATAGGCGCCCAGGATGGCTCTCAACGGGTTCCACAGGGCGAAGATAACCAGGGCCACCGCGATCCAGCCCCGCCCCGCGGTCATATTCTCCTGCCAGGACGGGGCATAGGCCAGTGACAGGTAGGCGCCGCCCAGGCCGGCCATGATCCCCCCCAGGATGGTACAGAAATAACGCACCCGTTTGACATTTATACCCACGGCATCGGCAGCGGCCGGGTCTTCCCCAACCGCCCGGATATTTAAGCCCAGCCCGGTCCTATAGAGTATATACCAGAAGAGCAGGGCCAGCATCAGGCTGGCATAAACCAGCAGGTCCTGCTGGAAGAGAACGCTACCCAGCCAGGGGATATCACTCAAAAAGGGCAGTGCCAGCGGGCGGAAAGGGTCCTGTATAGACACGCCCAGGTAATTTTTTCCCAAAAACCCGCTTAAACCGGTACCGAATATGGTCAGTGCCAGGCCGCTGACCACCTGGTTGCCCTGCATAGTAATCGAAATGAAGGCATGGATGGCAGCCAGAGAACCGCCCCCCAGCATGGCTGCCAGGATGCCCACCCAGGCATTGCCGCTGGATACGGCGAAAATAAATCCCAGCACAGCACCGGTCAGCATCATCCCCTCCACCCCCAGATTGAGGATGCCGGATTTTTCTGTCATCAGTTCACCGCTGGCCGCCAGCAGGATGGGGGTTCCCAGGGCGATGGTTGCCGCCAGCAGGGCGAGTATATAATTCAGATCCATCATAAATCATCCTTTTCTTTGCGACGAATACGAAGCCTGTATTTGACAAAGATATCCCCGCCCAGGAGAAAAAACAATACCGCTCCCTGGATGACGAGCACCATGGAAAAGGAGATGCCGAAGGTCTGGATGCCCAGGCCGGCGACCAGCAGGGCCCCGAATAAAAAAGCCACCAGAATGATGGCAAAGGGATTTAATCGTGCCAGCCAGGCGACGATGATGGCAGTGTAGCCATAGCCCGGGGAGATCCCCTGCTGCAAGCGGTGTGTGATGCCGGCTACTTCGACCATGCCTACTATGCCGGCGATCCCGCCGCTGATCAGCATGACCAGGAGGATCTGTCTTTTCACGTTCATGCCGGCATAGCGGGCAGCCGCAGGGCTCTCCCCGATCACTTTGACCTCATAACCCCAGCGGGTATATTTCAGCAACCCGTAAAGCATCACCGCCAGTATGATTGCGATGGCCAGTCCCAGGTGGATGCGGCTGTCAAAAAATGCAGGCAGGGTGGCATGGGGCGGAAAACGCGGTGTGATGGGAAACCCGAAGCTCTGCGGATCTTTCCAGGGCCCGAAGATCAGATAGGAGACGAAGAGGATGGCCACGTAATTTAAGAGCAAGCTGGTGATGGTAACATTCACATCCCAGAAAGCACGCAGTGCCCCGGGGACCAGAGACCACAGGCCGCCGGCGGCAAAAGCGGCCAGCAGCATGGTCAGCAGCAATAGAGGACCCCAGAGGATATCCAGGTACAGGGCGACCCCGCTGGCGGCTACCGCTCCCATATATAATTGCCCTTCGGCACCGATGTTCCAGAGCTTCATCCTG
>PWPP01000121.1 GCA_003558625.1 Syntrophomonas sp. | reverse complement strand
GGGCCACAAAGCCGGTGACCACAAACCCGGAAACAGCCAGCAATAAAACCATCGTCTTTTTAAATACTGCCGCGGCCTCGGCCCTGTCCTCCTCGTATATTTTAACAGCATGGGGCAGCCAGGACTGCCCGACCGAAGTCTGCAGCAGCATCAGTACCGCCGCCATGGCCGCAGCAATGGAGTACAGGCCCACCTCGTCCAGGGTGGCCAGGTAATCATCATACAGATCCCCCGTCCCTGCCTGCAGCGCTTCCCGGGGCACCCAGTACAGGTTGATCTTCCTCTCATTCGGCCCCTGGGTAAAGGAGAAATCCAGCTGCAGACCGTACCGGGCGCTCCTGTCCTCATAGAATGCGGCCAGCACCTCATCCCGTCTATGGCCGGGAATATGGAAACCCAGCACCAGCCAGCGGCAGTAGCTGAAGTGAAGAGAGGCACTGTCTTTTCTTACCCGCAGGGCGATCCTCGGATCACCGGGATCGGTTATGCCCAGCCTTTCGAATGCGGCCGCAACGAGGTCAAACGCCTTCTCCGCGTCCTCCCGGTCTTTAAAGATTTAGGAGAATGGATGCGGTAAGTATTCAGATCCTGATCGAACCGTGGATATCTTCACCCGGTAATGGAATGGTGTATCCGTCTCATAGAATGAAATATACTCTGCCAAATCATCCGGGACGATAATTTTATTCTGCTTCTCTTCGTCGACCAGCTGTTCTGCTCTCTGCATGATGTAATCGTAGCTGGATTTAAACCGGTCTTCGAGATATTTTTTGAATTGGCTTTTTCCATCCCAGCGCAGCTGCAATGTATCCGTGGCTTTATTTTTCTGATCTATATTTAGAAGCATTACCGTGAAAGTATGGTCGTCAAATATCAAATGCACCTCATGACTTTTTTTTCTTTCTAACCTAATGTTCTCATTAGCCTTTTCGAAATCCTCATGAAACTCTGCAGGAATATGTATTCCGTATCTAAATAACGATAAATCCACCTTTTTACGCCCGATCAGCCCCGGGTCATTATCCGGCTTAGACCAGCTTCTGACTTGTTTTACCATCGTTTGCCTCCTGTCAAGGGTCTTCATGCATATTTATACACGCGAAAACCTATTCAATATTATTTTGCCATCCCCTACTACCTGAACCGTTTCCTGAAATAATCGATCCTCCTGTACTCAAGGATATCGGCCACATGATCGGCCAGCTCCGGGCTCAAATAATCAGCCAGTGTTTCGTCCAGGTACATGACCCTGTTGATTTCATCATAGTGGAAAAACTGTCCCTTGCTCAGGAAATGTACCGGGTTGACCCGGGCCAGGCCGGCCCAGTTATTTAATTCCCATTCTCTCCAGTCCCGGGTGCTTCTGGCTTTGGCCAGGTCCTGCTGATGGATGGGGTTTTCTTCATAGAAGCTCTTGAATTCCATGCCTATAGCATCTATACTCACCTGCCGGCTCAATTCCCCTCCTGCTATAAAGGCGTTTATAACCGGCACTTTATAGGCCTTGGTGAAACGGGTGCGTTCGATCTCCTGCAGGAACGCTTCCGCCGGGGTATCCAGCCACTGCTTTTCATGGGGATATAACTCGTCCAGAGATGCCAGGAAGCGCAGCCAGCCGTCCCGGACAAACTCCCGGATGGGGATATCACTGCCCTCGTATATGTCTTTCCGTGAAGGTCTTCTTCCCAGCTCTTCTTTTATCCTCCAGTAAGTATCCTTTAGCCTGAGCGGCAGGGGATCCCGCCGGGCCAGCTCCTCAAAAAGCTCGATGATGCGAAAATCGAAGTTGACATGGCAGCCCTCAGGAAACTGGTGCCGTTGGATGCGGGGGGAAACAGTATGCTCTGCAGCGGCAGGGTTCTGCCCCGCCAGCAGCAGCGGGATATAATGGGCGCGCTTGTAATTGCCGATAAAATCGATCACGGTGAGGTATTCTTTGTTCTCGTATTTCCTGAGTCCTCTGCCCAGCTGCTGCAGGAAGATAACATAAGATTCAGTGGGCCGCAGGAACAAAACCGTGTCGATGGACGGGATGTCGACCCCCTCGTTAAAGATGTCCACTGCAAAAATGACCTTTAATTTGCCTTCTTCCAAAGCCTTTATTGCGGCAGAACGGTCATAGGTTGCACTATCCTGGTTCTGGCTGTGTATAGCGGCTGCTGCGACCCCCTGGGCGTTGAAGAAATCCGCCATGTATTCGGCATGCTTTATCGAGACGCAGAAGCCTACCGTCCTCTGTCCCCCCATCCTCCTGTACGCATCGTAGATCAGCTGCGCCCGTTCCTGATAGGACAGTTTGATTTCCAGATCGCCGGCGACATAACGCCCTCCGGATGTCGCCACCTGGTCATAGTCGGTGGGATCATAGAGGGCATGGTAGTTGAAGGGCACCAGCAGGTCCCTTTCGATGGCCTGTTTCAGGTAGATCTCATAGATCACATTGTCATCACAGATGGTGAAGATATCACGGTTGTCCATGCGGTAAGGAGTCGCGGTCAGTCCCAGTAAAAAATCCGCGGTAAAATACTCGATTATTTTCCTATAACTCTCGGCAGCCGCATGGTGGAACTCATCGACGATGATATAGTCAAAGTAATGGGGAGAAAACTGACGCAGGTGCTGTTCCCGGGATAAAGTTTGCACACTGGCAAAATAGATATTGGCATCAAGGTCTTTCCTGTTCCCGGCAAAAAAGCCAAGTATGGCACCCGGACGTATTAAGGCAAAGATTTCATGGGCCTGGTTTAGGATCTCTTCCCGGTGGGCCAGAAACAGGATGTTTTTAAAGCCCATGCTGTCAAAGGCAGCCAGGTGGGTCTTGCCTACCCCGGTGGCTGCCACCACCAGGCCTTTTTTCACTCCTTCTTTACGGGCTTCCTTCAGGTAATAGAGCGCTTCCACCTGTGCACCGCGGGGCTCGGGATAAGGGTCACGGGGCGGGTCTATGGCTTCTTCCGCCCTGACCAGCCAGGGCTTTTTCCACTGCCATGCGTATTCTTTGAGCACGTCCTCCGTTACCGGGACAGAATGATCGCAAAAAAGCTCGTCAAAGGTCCGGGAAAACTCCTGGAAATCCTCCGGGTGCCGGCTCTTGCATAAGCGGTAGTTCCATTCCACCCCCCGGGTTAAAGCCGATCGGGAAAGATTCGAGGATCCGATAAACAACTCGCCGTCATAATCATAGTCGAAGATGTAGGCTTTGGGATGGAAGGACCTCAGGGTATCTGCATAAAAACGGATTTCTACGGCATCACCCAGGTAATTGTATAGGAGGTAGAGGGCGGAGGGCTCGGTTAGCGCAAGGTAGCGGCCGGTAAGGATCTTTACCGGCACCCCCCTGTCTGCAGCCTGTTCCAGGTGGGGCAGAAGTGTTTTCACCCCGGATTCCATCACGAACGAAATAATAAGCCGTATATTTTTCGCATTATTAATGGCATGGATAATATGGTGCTCTAAAAAATTTCCCCCTGTGCCGGTAATCGCGTTTATGGTCATTTATCACCTTCTGCCCTCAGTAGAGCCTGCGTTCCGGAATAACCCCCCGTACTCCTCCCCGGGGATTTTCCATATCACCCTTGTAGCGGGGGATCAGATGTACATGGACATGAAATATGGTCTGGCCTGCAACTTCCCCGCAGTTGACCCCGATGTTGTATCCATCGGGACTAAGCTTGTTATCCAATAGGGCTTTCCCCTGTTCCAGCAGCATATTTATCGCCTGTCGTTCTTCCGGGGTAGTATCAAAATAGTCGGCTAGGTGGCGCCGGGGTATTATCAGCATATGCCCGGGATTCACCGGGAATTTATCATATATGG
>PWPP01000100.1 GCA_003558625.1 Syntrophomonas sp. | reverse complement strand
CTGATGGGTGGAGCCAGTCCGGACTCCCGGTCGCAATTCAACCAGCAGGCTCTCTCCGATATCCGGGGAGAGCGCGCTTCGGGGCTGCAAGAGCGCATCATCGAAGGGGGGTTGTTCGCCTGTGCCGCCGTCTCGGTGCTGACCACATTGGGAATCGTGGTGGTGCTATTCGTAGAGGCGATCCCATTTTTCTTTGACGTCTCGCCGTTGGAGTTTTTCGGCGGCACCCAGTGGACCCCGCTTTATGCGGACGCCAACTTCGGGGTGTGGCCTCTGGTCGCGGGTACGATGCTGGTGACGGTCATCGCCATCAGCGTGGCGTTGCCGTTCGGACTGCTGGCGGCGATCTATCTGAGCGAGTACGCCTCCCAGCGAGCCCGAAAGATCTTCAAGCCCATGCTGGAGATTCTCGCCGGGATTCCCACCATCGTCTACGGATACTTCGCGCTGGTATTCGTCACTCCCCTTCTGCAGCAGGTGATCCCCGGCATGGGTGGGTTTAACGCTTTGAGCCCGGGGATCGTGATGGGCATCATGATCATCCCCATGATCTCGTCGCTGAGCGAAGATGCCCTGCATGCGGTGCCGGATCGGCTTCGGGAATCGTCGTATGCGCTTGGGATCAACCGCATCCAGACCATCTGGCACGTCACCCTGCCTGCTGCGCGCTCCGGCATCGTAGCTGCCGTCACATTGGCGATCTCACGGGCTATCGGAGAGACGATGATCGTGGCCATCGCCGCCGGTCAAATGGCCAACCTGACAACGGACCCCCGAGAGTCGGTCCAGACGATGACCGCCTACATCGTGCAGTTGTCCACAGGCGACGTTCCCACGGGAAGCCTGGCATACCAGACCATCTTTGCCGTGGGCGCACTGCTGTTTTTGATGACCTTCGCGATGAACGTCATCGGCCAGTGGTTCGCCCGAAGGGTACGCAACCAATGATGAATAAAGACCAGAGAATCGGCGGCCGGATCGCCGAGTGGGGATTCCGAACGATGTGCCTGGCGGCGGTGATCATTCCGCTGCTGGTGCTGGCAACGCTGGTCATCGATGTGGCCATCGACGGAACGCAACGGCTGAGCTGGGAGTTTATCTCCAGTTATCCGTCGCGAATTGCCGAGCAGGCCGGGGTGCTGCCGGCGCTGGTGGGAAGTCTGTTCGTGATCGCAATGACCGGGCTATTGGCCATTCCCATCGGCGTCGCTGCCGCCGTATATCTCAACGAGTACGGCAAGAACAGTTGGGTCGCCAACATCATCGAGATCAACATCGCCAACCTCGCCGGGGTCCCCTCGGTGGTCTACGGGCTTTTGGGGCTGGGGCTGTTCGTTCGGTTCGCCGGGATGGGCCGGAGTGTGCTTGCTGCCGCATGCACGCTCGCCTTGCTGATTTTGCCGATCGTGATCATGGCCTCTCGCGAAGCGCTGCGCTCGGTGCCCAGTTCGCTTCGCGAGGCCAGTTACGGACTGGGGGCCACGAAGTGGGAGACGATCCGCCAGGTCGTGCTGCCGATGGCTCTACCCGGGATCCTCACCGGCACAATTCTGTCGATCTCGCGGGCCATCGGTGAGACCGCACCGCTGATTGTAGTGGGAGCAGTTGCCTACATGACCTTCTTGCCCGACGGACTCAACTCGTCGTTCTCGGTACTCCCCATCCAGATCTACGACTGGACCACCCGTCCCCAGGCCGAATTTCTGATCAACGCCGCCGCCGGCATCATGGTGCTTCTGTCGGTGATGTTGCTACTAAACACCGTGGCGATTCTACTTCGCAACAAATACCAGAAGCGGATGTATTGATCGGGGGGACGCCCCCGACATGCGCCGCATCACTGACGAGGTGACCCCGTGTCTTCTACCCCCAAACTGAGCATCTCAGAGATGGATGCATCCTACGGAGATCATCAAGTCCTTCACTCCATCGACATGCAGATTCCGGCCCAACAGGTCACCGCCCTGATCGGCCCTTCGGGGTGTGGAAAGTCGACTTACCTGCGCTGTCTGAACCGGATGCATGAACTGACCACTTCCGCCACCGTCAACGGCACCGTGGAGTTGGACGGCGCCGACATCTATCATGACGACATCGATCCCGTCTTGCTCCGCCGCCGCATTGGAATGGTCTTCCAGAAACCGGCGCCGTTTCCGACCTGGAGCATCGCCGACAACGTACTGGCCGGGATGAAACTCACCGGCGGTGTGCCGGACAACGCCGATGAAATTGTGGAGAAGGCGCTGAAAGGTGCGGCGCTGTGGGACGAGGTCAAAGACAAGCTCGACAAGCCTGGTACCAGCCTCTCTGGCGGCCAGCAGCAGCGACTGTGCATCGCCCGGGCCATCACCGTCGAACCGGACGTGCTATTGATGGACGAGCCCTGCTCGGCAATCGACCCGGTCGCCACCGCACGGGTCGAAAACCTCATCCACGAGCTGGGCGAGAACTACACCATCGTGGTGGTCACCCACAATATGCAGCAGGCCGCGCGTATCTCCGACAAGACCGCCTTTTTGATGATGGGCGAGTTGGTGGAATTCGACGACACCTCAAAACTGTTCAGCAACCCCGCCAAACAACAAACCGAAGACTACATCACCGGAAAGTTCGGCTGATCTCTTCCTAATCACTGCGTAAGTCGAAGGAACACACCCATGGCCCCCCAGCACACCGTCCAGGCATACCAGGCCGAACTACAGGAACTTCGCGACCGGCTGGAGACAATGACGGATGTGGTCTACGAAATGATCGCCAATGCCCGTGAGGCACTGACCACCGGGGATATGGAGTTGGCCGAACGGACCGTTCAGACCGATCACCAGGTCAATCAACAGGAGGTCGAAATCGATCGATTCTGCCTTGAGATTCTGGTGCGACGCCAGAGTGTCGCCGGTGATCTTCGGTTCATTCTGGCGGCCATGAAGATGGTCACCCAACTCGAGCGCATCGGGGATCAAGCCGCGAGCATCTGCCACGAGGTCACCGACCGGCCCCCGGGGCTGCAGCCCACCGGCGCCGATCTGGTCGATGATGTTGCCGAAGCTGCGAAGTCGGTCGTCGATGACGCCATCACCGCCTTTCTCGACGAAGATGTCGACCGGGCCTTTGAGGCCATCGACGCCGACGACGAAGTCAACGAGGAGTACGAGCGGGTAAGCCGCCAGGTGTTGTCGCAGATGGGCGATGGTGAACTGGCCGTGGAAACGGGCATCAGCATCCAGAGCATCGCCAAGAGATTCGAACGCATGGCCGACTGCGCCACCAACATCGCCGAGGCGATCATCTTTGCGCTCGACGCCCAAGATATCCGACATCGCGACAAGCTGGCGTCCCCCCCCACCGGGGACAGGGACCACTCTTAATTAACCCGAGCGGTGCGCTGCGAACAGTGTGAGTCGTCCGGATTGAGCAATCAGAGTTTCGTTCGTGTCATTTACACCGAATTTCGGGGCATGCTAACTTTCGGCGCGGTCGCTACCGTTTATCTCCGGAACTTAGTCAGCGCATGCCTTCGACCCCAAAGAAGAGGGGGACACTCTCAGCGGTATCGCCGGTGACCTTTGCCCTGGCCAGCGGCCTGGCGTGGTCGCTGTTCGACGCCTTCTTTGTCGCCGACGGCACAGGAGGCTTGTTGCGAGCCTGGGCGATGGCGGCAGCGGCCGCCGCCGCGGTCGCCCTGGTGATCGGCCCCTTCGCTACCGGCCTCGGGTGGGCCTGGAACCACCCCAACTGGGGCGGCGGGCTGCGCCGGGCGATCCGACAGTCCCCGGCGAGAGCGACGGCCCTATTTTGCGTGGCCACCGTCTCGCTGGGGGTCGTCGCCGCCGGCACCGTCGCTTTGCAGTCCACGTT
>PWPP01000054.1 GCA_003558625.1 Syntrophomonas sp. | reverse complement strand
GTCCCCCGGGAACCACCTGCCCCATGATTGAAGCCATTCATGGAGCGGATTACTGTATCCTGATAACAGAACCTACTCCCTTCGGTTTACATGATTTGGAGTTATCCCTGGAAGCATGTCAAATGCTGGATGTTCCTGCGGGCTTGGTGATAAACCGGTACCAGGGAGATCCGGGTGAGATCCATAGCCTGGCGGAAAAATTCAAGGTACCTATTCTGGGCCTGATTCCTTTTAGTATGGCTCTGGCACGCTCCTATGCCCGGGGCGAAGACCCAATGCAGGTCTTGCCGGAATTAGAGGAAATAACCGCCCGTATTTTTACACAAGTAAAGGAGTATGTAACGTGAAAGAAATCCTGGTATTAAGCGGAAAAGGGGGCACGGGGAAAACATCGTTTACTTCTTCTTTTGTCTATTTGACCCCTGCTTGTATCGTCTGTGATTACGATGTGGATGCTTCCAATCTCCCTTTGCTGTTAAATCCGAAACGACTTAGCGCTTCGGCCTTTTCTTCCTCGGACATGGCCCACATTGATCCCGATCTTTGTATCCAGTGCGGGATTTGTGCCGAGCTCTGCCGCTTTGGGGCCATTTTGGATTTTCAGGTTCAGGCCCTGGCCTGTGAAGGCTGCGCTTTTTGCCTGCACCTGTGTCCGGTGGATGCTGTCAGCATGCATCCGCGCTCTTCGGGAAACTACTATACCGGCTTGACCGGCATGCAGCAACCGATGTTCTATGCCGACCTGCGGCCGGGGGAAGAAAATTCAGGCTTATTGGTAGCCGCCGTCAAAAAAGAAGCCTGGGCCCAAGCCCGGGAGGACGGAACACTCTTGATTATTGCAGACGGGCCTCCTGGTATCGGTTGCGCAGCCATATCTTCCCTGGTGGGAGTCAGTCTGGTAGTATTGGTGGCTGAACCCAGTGTATCCGGATTTCATGATCTACAGCGGGCCTATGAATTGGTGCAGAGCCGGAGCATTAAAGCGGTGCTGATTATTAATAAATCCGATTTGTTTGAGGAAATGACTGCTGCCATGGAAGCCTGGGCCCGGGAAAATGAAATCCCCGTTGCCGGCACCTTGCCTTTTTGCACAGCCCTGGCCGACAGCATCGCCCAGGGAACTGTACCGGCTGCCCGTAAAGAGGTGGCCGTGCTCATTCAACCCATTTGGGATAAGGTGTTACAGCAGATTTGATTCTTTTTTCCTGCAGGTTATGATTTATGAAAAAATCTCTGCAGCCCCTGGGCTACCCGGTCGTAAGCGGGGTAAAAGCCTTCGGGCTTTTTGGCCCGGGGAAGCCGGTTCGGCTGGTAAAGCCATCTATGATGTTCGGGTTGCTTCATCTTTACCGGCATAAAATGACCCTGCCCTATAGGGCAGGGTCTAATGACGCTTTTCATTTATGTTGAGACGATTATTGATTGGCGGAGGCAATTCTTATTTCGGCATCCTGTTTATCATAAACAAATAGCTCCACTGTTTGGGTTAGAACATCCGCATAGGTATAAGAAACACGCTGTTCAATTTTTCTTTCGTTTACCTTTATGACAAAAATATTCGGGTATATCGATTCTAATACGCCTTCTTTTTCTATTATGCGATTTCTACCCCGGTTGGCTTTTAACCTGATCTTACTCCCAACAAAAAATTCCAAATCTCTCTTTATTTCGGAAATGGCTCTGGGAGATCCCATGAAATCACCTCTTTATGCTTTTATGCTTATAATGTTATTACAATTACTGGCTTTTGTCAAGCGAATTAAATATTATATAAAATATCATAGCTCTTGTCAATCACCTTAAGCATAATTTTTGGGTTAGATTATGGGATTACTAAGCCCGGGTATATTTGTCCGCAACCTTGCTGGCGGCAGGTGCATCGGGTTTAATTCTGGCATCAAATCCCGAACCGATTACCATCCCGATAACCTCCCTGATCATGTCCCTGGTATCGCCATGGGTTCCTATGTCCAGATGAATTTCTACCTTCATGTCTTCCCGTCCCATTTCCCTTAGCAAGGTGCCAAGTTTGTCAGCCAGTTCCAGGCTTAAAGAAGCCTCGTAAAATATACGCTGCCTCATGTTCTTTATGTTTTCCCTCCGGCTCCGGGTATAATAATAGCGGGCCCCCTTGCCCACACGGTGAATAATGATGGCACTGGCAAAATTGCTGCCATCATCTTTGGGATGGGAATCGGTTCCCACTAGGAGCTTGTAGACCTGGTTGACGTCTTCACTGACATACGCCAGGATATCCGTGACCACCTCTTTTATGCTCATCTCTCCCTTGGTCGGACTTCTGAATCTCATATTCTCCCTCCTATGAGGATACTTCATTGGCAATGCGGGCAAAATCCTCCACCGTTAAATTTTCCGGCCTATGATTTAAACCAATGGCGGCTGCTTCAAGAATGGCTGCGGCTTTGATTTTGTCCTTAAAAACCCGGGCACAGGCATTTAATATGGTCTTTCTGCGCTGCTGAAACGCTGCCCGCATGATGTTTTTAAATAAGGCCTCATCCCGAACCCATATCTTGTGGCTGCGGGGAATTATTTTAATAACGGTAGAATCAACGTCCGGGCGAGGGTAAAAACAGTGGGGGGAAACATTCATAACCCACTCCACCTGGGCATAATAATTTACCATCAGGGTTAATAGCCCATAGGTCTTGCTGCCGGGATCTGCTAAAATGCGCTGAGCTACTTCTTTTTGCATCATTAACAAGGCCATTTGCATGTGGGGACAATGTTCTAAGATCTGAAATATGATGGGGCTGGTGATATTATAAGGAATATTGCCACAGATTTTATAGGGGATCATCTCCTCCAGAGAAAACGCCTTTTGCAGTTCCTGTTCGATGTCTGTTTCTAATATATCCTGAAACAAAAGCCTGACATTGTCATAGGGCTGTAATGTTTGGGCTAAAACCGGAGCAAAATCACGGTCTATCTCTACGGCCAGGACCCCACGGGATTCAGCCGCTAGGGCCCGGGTCAGCCCTCCTAAGCCGGGACCGATCTCCAACACCAAATCTTCACCGCTGATCTGCCCTGCCTGGACAATGTTGTGCAAAATATTATGGTCAAACAGAAAATTCTGGCCCCACCTTTTGCGGGGGTACAAGCCGTATTGCTGCAACCAGGCCCTGACTCCCGCGGGAGATTCAATATTAAACATACCATCAGGTCCTTTTATTTTTCTTCAATGAACTTATTATACAACACTTTCCCTCTGATAATACATAGGGAAAAGTTCCAGCCAAAAGAGGTACCGCAGCAAATATTTGCACAAAAAAAAGGGGCTTGGCCCCTTTTTCTTGTGATCAATGCAGGATATACACTTTTACAGTTCTCCGTCCCCAGCTCAAACACTGGTTTCGTTCCTCCATAAAGATATCGATCTGATTACCGATGATACTGCCCCCGGTGTCGGCAGCCCGTCCATATCCATAGCCTTCCACATACAACCTGGTTCCCAGGGGAATAATATTGGGGTCTACCGCAACCACCCCGACATGGGGCTTAATACCGGTGGCTGTATTTCTGCCGGTGTACGTATAAGCCGAAGCTACCATATATTTAGCTTCGCGGAAATCAAGGCGCTGGCTCCCTCGGGAAACGGAAGTGATGGTTCCCTGGGCTAAAACCCGGTTTACAGGCTCCCTGATCACTTCACGGTTCATCTCCACCCGGCGAACCTCTTCCCCGTTATGATAGGTTACTTTTATTTCTCTTTTGACCAGCCCGGCCCTGCCGGCTGTAACGGTTCTGCTTAACCCTCTTTCCAGGCTGTGGTCACTGACACGTTCCGTAACATAGGGGATGGTTTCTTCCAAAACCAGCTCTTCTTTCACCACCCGGATCAGCTCGATTGTTTCCCCGGGAATGGTGTAAATTGTGGGGATCGATTTGATCAGATCCTGTTCGCTTTTTTCAAAGCCCGCCATCATAATGGCTTCTTCAACCTTTACCGGAGGAGCCACAATCTCCCTGGTTTCTCCCGCAGCCACAACCTGTACCGGAAAAGCCCGCTGAATAACAATGTGTATGCCTTTGGTCACCCGGGTGTCCAACCCCGGTTCAATGGCATCGGCTTCTTCCCAGAGAATATGCTCTTTTTCTAAAACCTGTTCCACCGTTTGGGCTCCCAGAACCCGAGTTTCAATAAGCTCACCGTCAACTGCTACGGTTAGCGGGACCAACAGATAGTAAATGATTCCCGCTGTAATGACTCCTATGCTTAATAAGCTTATCAACCATACTTGTTTCTTATGCAACCAGGATATATTCATTTATGCCTCCTTCTCCTCATGGCCCTCATTTTTGTAAAGGCCATGTGAGATAGTTCTATTTTAAACAAAACAAAATCGAAAAGTCAAATTCTGCCATATATTTCCAGGTAAAATCAGTAGCATCCATTCAAAAACCGTCCCTGATTTTACTATGTTATAATTTGATATAATTATGTGTTTAAACAGGAGCTAAGATGGCGCGAGCGAAAAAAACCTATGCCTTTAAAGAAGTTTATCCGGGGATCTTTACCTGTCCACTGCCCATGCCTGATAAAAAACTGGGGCCGGTTAATGTGTACTTGTTTCCCGGTCCCTGCACTACCCTGCTGGATACAGGCAATGTCTGGGGCACTAAGCCTTTAAGCCAGGCCCTGGCGGGGCTGGGCTTTCGTTTTGATGATTTGGACCAAATCGTGCTTTCCCACGGTCATTTTGATCATTACGGGGCTGCTTACCATATTACCCGCCTGGCCTCTAAACCTATAAGGGTCGCGGCCCACCGGGAGGATCGAAGGGTCATCGAGACGGGCCGGGAGGTTCCGGACGCCGTAATTTTGGAGTTTGTCACCTTAATGGGGGTCCCTTATTTCTATCGCTATATGCTCAGGGTTACGTCCAAAGTCCTGCAACGCATGGGAAGCAACTGCCCCGTTAACCAGGTTTTAGAAGATGGGGACACCCTCTCGTTAGGCCATTACCAGGGCCGGGTCATCAGTACACCGGGCCATACCCGAGGATCGATTTCCATTCATTTGCCCGGGGAAAATATCCTCTTTTCCGGAGACCACCTCCTGGAGCATATCAGTCCCAATGCCCTGGTGATGCTGGACCCCGAGCAGCCCCTGCCCCGGCGTTTGAGCCAGGAAGAGTTTTTTGCTTCTGTGCATAAAATAGAGGAGCTGCAGCCGCGGGTGGTCTTTCCCGGACATGGGCTCCCTATACACGATCTTGCCGCGGTGGGCCAGAAATACAGAAATTCGTTTTTGCGCCGGCAAAAACGAATCCTGGGGACCGTGGCCGGGGAAGAACTGACTGTTTTTGAAATCGTGAGAAAAATATTTCCCCGCTTAAACCGGCTCTATTTGTTTTTGGATATTTACCTGGCGGTATCGGAAGTATATTCCCACCTGCAGGTGCTGGAAAAGGAACAAAAAATCATCAAACGACTCCACCGGGACCGGCTTTTGTTCCGGGCCGTCTAATGCCAAGGAAACAATGCCCCCTTGATCTTCCAAAGACCCCGGCTGGGGCGGGCTTATATCCACCTGCCGGCACCTCTGGTTGAACCGGTCATCCGGCTTAACCAAAAGACACCACGCCTTTCCCGGTCCAGCATAAAGAGACGGGCGCCTTTTATTCTCTACTGCTGTCCCTCAGTCGGTTAAGCGATAAACCTCCCGGGCATTGCGGCTGGTCAGGTATGCGATTTCTTCGACGGTCTTATTCCTGATCGAGGCCAGTTTTTCGGCCACATATTTTATGTAGGCCGGTTCGTTTCTCTTGCCCCGTAATGGTTCCGGGGTAAGATAGGGACAGTCGGTTTCGATCAATAAACGATCGGCTGCCACCCGGCCCGCCACTTCCGCCGATTTGCGCGCGTTTTTGTAGCTGATGGGACCGGCAAAAGAGATATGAAAGCCTTCCTTCATGAATTCCACGGCTAGAGGTAAATGCCCGGAATAACAATGCATAATGCCGCCGTTTTTCCCCGCTTTCTCCTGCTTGACGATATCCAAAACCTCCTGGTGGGCATCACGGTCATGAATCACGACGGGTTTATAGAGCTCCCGGGCCAGTTTTATCTGGCTGCGAAACGCCTGCCGCTGGTCCTCCCGGGGGGACAGATCCCGGTAAAAATCCAGTCCCATTTCACCGATAGCCACGACTTTGGGGTCTTTGGCCAGTTGGTGTAACCGGGTCAATATATCATCTGTGACACTGCTGGAATCATGGGGATGCACACCCACCACGGCATACACCTGCTCATATTTTCGGGCCAGCTCCACGGTTTCCCGGGAAGAATCATAATCATAGCCGATACAGATGATTTTTTCCACCCCGGCCTGGGCTGCCCTTTCCATGACTTGATCCAGGTCTTTTTTAAATTTACGATCCTGCAAATGGGCATGGGTATCAATTAACATGTTATGTCCACCTCTATATTCATACTTGTTGCAGCAACATCCTCTGCCTTATTTTATCCGGCTTCCGGGGGGGATCTCCGACTCCAGGGTCAGTACTTCCATCATGGTCCCGTTTTCATCTGAGGCGGCCAGGATCATCCCCTGGGAAAGAACTCCCCTGAGCTTGGTCGGTTTGAGATTGGCCACTAAAACCACCTTTTTCCCCACCAGGTCATCGGGCTGATAGTACACGGCGATTCCCGCTACCAGGGTCCGTTCTTCCTCCCCTATTTTCACCTGCACTTTTAATAGTTTATCGGTCTTTTTTATTTTTTCGCAGCTGATGACCTCCGCCACCCTGAGATCCAATCGGGCGAATTCTTCAAAGGTTATCTCGGCTGTCTGTCGGCCTGCTTCATCCCCCTGGGTTTTTGATACCTCGGGGGCGTCTTCTCCCGCGTATTCAATATCCAGCGAGGCGGGATCGATCCGAGGAAAGAGAGACGGACCTTTTTGGGTCTTAATGCCTGCCGGGGTTAATCCCCACATGCCGGCTTCCATCCAGTTCATGCGCTCCACATCGGTAAAGATTTCTATCTGTTCGTTGGCCCGGGCCGCCAGGGTAGGCATAGTAGGAGCGGTCATAAGGAGGATGATGCGGATGCTTTCTGCCAGATTGTATAAAACGGCAGCCAGGCGTTTTTTCCGGCCTTCCTCTTTGGCTAAGAGCCAGGGTTCGGTTTCATCAATATATTTGTTGGCCCGGGAGATTAGACGCCAGCAATTTTGCAGATAGTTGGTAAAATCCAGTTTGTCCAGCTTTTCCGTAGCCCCTTCAAACACTTCCCGGGCTGTATTCTTTAAATCTTCATCCGTATCCTCGTGGGGACCGGGTTCCGGCAGCACTCCGTCAAAATAGCGGTCAATCATAGCAATACTGCGGCTGATCAGGTTGCCCAGATCATTGGCCAGATCAGAATTAATGCGGTTGACCATCATTTCCTCCGAATAAATCCCGTCCTGCCCATAGCTCAGTTCCTTTAACAGGCTGTAGCGTACGGCATCCACCCCGTATTTGTCCTTTAAGATTAAGGGGTCCACCACATTGCCTTTGGATTTAGACATTTTGCCTCCCTCCAGCAAAATCCAGCCATGGCCGAAAACTTTTTTGGGCAGGGGTATATCAATCGCCATCAAAATGATGGGCCAGATGATGGTGTGGAAGCGCAAAATATCCTTGGCGATGAGATGAACATCGGCCGGCCAGTAGTTCTGGAACATTTCCTCGTCACTGGCATAGCCTACCGCCGTGATATAGTTGATCAGGGCATCAAACCAGACATAGACGATGTGCTTCTGGTTAAAGGGGACCTGGATGCCCCAGTTAAAGGTGGTCCTGGATACGCATAAATCTTCCAGACCGCTTTTAATAAAATTGATGACCTCATTGCGCCGGGATTCGGGTTGGATAAAGTCTTCATGTTCTTCTATATGCTGCAGCAACCGGTCGGCATATTTCGACATATTAAAAAAATAGCTTTCTTCCTGCAGCAGTTCTACCTCCCGGCCGCAGTCGGGGCATTTTTCATCCTGCAGCTGCCTCTGGGTAAAAAAGGTTTCACAGGGGGTGCAATACCAGCCTTCATAATTGGAAATATAGATATCTCCCTGGTCAAACACTTTTTGAAAGATCTTCTGCACAACGTCCTTATGTCGGGTTTCGGTCGTACGGATAAAATCATTATTGGTAATAAGCAGCTGCTCCCATAAATGGCGGATGTTTTTAACAATGCCATCGACATAGGGGCCCGGCATCAGGCCCTTCTCCTGGGCCGCCCGCTCTATTTTTTGCCCGTGCTCATCGGTACCGGTCAGGTAAAATACATCATATCCCTGCATTCTTTTGAAGCGGGCCATACAGTCCGCGGCTACGGTAGTATAGGCATGGCCGATATGTAAATTATCGCTGGGGTAATAAATGGGGGTGGTGATATAATACGTCTTTTTTGTGCTCACTGGCCTTCCTCCTTACGCTAGGACCTGTTTTATATATCGTATAGTTTACCATAAAAAAGGGGCCCTATGCTCTTATTTCAATTCCCCGTTGCAGGTCACTCCTCGCGCCCCCTCTTTCTGCAGCAGCGGATCAACCTGTTTTCGAAGCATGTTCGGCGCCCGCCGGGAAACATGGCGGCTGTCACTGATCTTCCCCGGATTCGATGGCGAATATTGTCGGCGCCATGCTTCCCAGGGTCGGCATATCGACTATTTTTTGTTTTTTAAAACATTTTTTTGGTATTTGCGAGAATTTTGCTTGACTATTTCTTCCATTACTGGTATGCTTTGAACATGCGAAGTCGAACCTTGTAGAAAGGAGGGTGTGTTCCAATATGATGAAATCAACCGGAGTAGTAAGAAAAGTGGATGAGCTCGGAAGAATCGTAATTCCCATCGAATTACGCCGCACCATGGGAATCGAAGAAAAAGATGCCCTGGAAATTTATGTGGACGGTGAAAAAATTATCCTGAAGAAGTACGAACCCGCTTGCATATTCTGCGGCAATGCAGAAGATGTTATTAATTATAAAGGCAAAAACCTTTGTGCCAGTTGTACTACCGAGCTGGGTAAAGCCGTAGTTTAAGACAATAGCCCCTAATCCCGTTCTTCCTGCTGAAGATAATATTGGTAAATTTGTGATTTGGATATATGATATTCCCGGGCCTTTATTTTAAAGGCCTCATTCTTTTTCCATCCTTTTTCCAACAGCCGGTCAATTTCCCGGGCTATTTGCTCCAGATCCACTACAGGCGGGGCTGCTTTTTGCCCGGCTATGACCATACAGATTTCCCCCCGGGGGGATTGGATTTCAAAATGCCGGCGCACGGCGCTTACCGGTCCCCGCTGAACTTCCTCGTGAATTTTGCTGATTTCCCGGACTATCGCGATTTCTCTGTCCGGGCCCATGATTTCTTCCAGGTCTTTTAAATGGGAGGCTAAGCGGTGCGGGGCTTCATAAAGCACCAGAGTCCTGCTTTCTTCTTTTAATGCCTGCAGTTTTTTTCTTCTCTTCTGGGGGCTGGCTGACAGGAACCCTTCAAAGATGAAGGCGGTGCTGTCCAGGCCCGATAATACCAGGGCCGCGGTTAGGGCCGAAGGGCCGGGAATAACTTCGATGGCCACACCTGCTTCGATGGCCCTTTGTATGAGGCCTGCTCCCGGGTCGGAAATGGCAGGCATGCCTGAATCTGAGACCAGGGCCACCTTTTTACCCTGCTGCAACTGCTCTAGGACCAGGTCTTCCCGGCTTTTTTGGCTGTGTTGGTGATAACTGAGCAGTTTTTTTCTGATTTTATATCGATTTAACAGCTTCAATGTCTGGCGGGTATCTTCACAGGCAATGACATCCACGTTTCTTAAGGTTTTTAAAAGCCGGATGCTCACATCCTCTAAATTCCCGATGGGAGTAGCGCATATATATAGCTTACCCACGCTGCTACCCCTCTCCCCGGTAGATGGCATTGATTTCTTCACAGTATTTGCCGGGCCCCTGATAGATAAACAAGGGGGGCCGGATATCCAACCCGGTTTCGGCCCCGGTTTTCTTGCCTTCCAGCAGAAAAAGCCTGGCTGCCTGGTCCGGGAAGGAATGGATCATGCGCAACCGGGTCGCCTTAAGCCCATGGTGTTGCATGACCTGCAGGGCTTCCTGCAGCCGCGCACTACGCTGAATCAGGGCCAGGCATCCTTCTGCTGCCAGCAGGTAACCAGCCTGTTCAACAACCTGGTTGAAATCGATGGCAAGCTCATGGCGGGCCAGGGCTGTTTCCGGGCAGGCGGGCGCCTTCCCTTCCCCCTTTTTCCAATAGGGCGGATTGCTGGTGACCAGATCTACCCTCCCTCCCGGCAGAATCCGGGCGGTGTTTTTGATATCCCCTTCTATAATGCGAATGTTTTGCTCCAGGCGGTTATAGGCTACCGAACGCCTCGCTCTTTGGGCCAGGCCTTTTTGCAATTCCAATCCCGTTATCTTAAGCCCGGGTTTGCGGTACGCTAGTAAAAGGGGGATAACCCCGCTGCCGGTTCCCAGGTCCACCACCTGATCCACCCGGTCCAGGAGCGGAAAATGGGCCAGTAACACCGCATCTATGGAAAAACGGTAGCCTTTTTTGCTTTGCCAAAGTTTCATTTGGCCCAGGATTAAATCATCCAGGCTTTCATCCTCTGGAATCCTTTTTTTCAGCGGAGTTGCTGCCATAAATGTTACTCTCTTTCTAAAAAGACCAGACAGAAGAGACATTGCTCATGGCGCCTCTCCCCAAAAGCAATGGGGCAAACATGATAGCCTTCATAATATATTCTCCCCAGGTGCTCATACGATTCTGCCTGTAACTCTATCTTGACAGCATCACTGAGGGGCGGTTCCTCTTCCCCGGCTCCTAATTTTTTTTCTAACTCGGTAATACGGGTCTTTAATTCCGCTAACTCATGAATCATTTCCCGCAGGATGGTTTTCAATTCCTGATTGGAGTTGCTCATTATTTATCGCCCCCGACTTTTGCCGCCTGTGCCCAAACCCGCTTTCATATTTCAGGCAGCACATCAAACGGCCGCATATACCGGATATCTTGGTGGGATTAAGGGACAGGTTTTGTTCTTTGGCCATACGGATGGAGACGGGCTCAAACTCTCCCAGAAATTGATAGCAGCAAAGTTCGCGGCCGCAGGCCCCAAAGCCGCCCAGCATTTTGGCTTCATCCCTTACCCCGATTTGCCTTAGCTCAATCCGGGTTTTAAAGATCGCCGCCAGATCTTTCACCAGCTCCCTGAAGTCCACCCGTCCTTCAGCGGTGAAGTAAAAGATGATTTTTCCCATATCGAAGGTGTATTCCACATCGATTAAACGCATGGGAAGCTTGTGTTCCTTGATTTTGCTTTTACATAAGGCCAGAGCCTCGATAGCTTTGTCCTTGTTCTTTTGATAATTCTTTTTATCATTGGCATCTGCCAGGCGCAAAACGTTCTTTAAGGGGAGTACCAGATCCTTTTCTGCCAGATCCCGTTTTCCCACCACCACTTTGCCGTATTCTATACCCCTGACGGTTTGCACAATCACTTCATCACCCGCTTCGATGTCCATATTATCGCACCCAAAATAATATATCTTTCCTGCGGATTTAAATCTGACTCCAACGACTGCAGGCAATTTATTAACCCCCTTGGTTTCATAAAAATATATTTTATGTCATTGCTGTTTTTCTTCAGCAGATATTCATTCTTTATTGTAATGCATCCTTAATGATATAGGAAATTTTTATGCTTAACAGCAGCGAATTGGTATTGTCCCGGTAATGTTTTTTCCAGTGATTTAGTGTCGTCACCCCCTGGCTGAGTTTGGCTTCATCCAGGCCCGGCAGAATTTTGGCCAGTTCCACGTTGTCGGTAATAATCATGCCCTCGGAACTCCCGGTATGCATATATATCTGTAAATCCCTCAAAATCGTGGCCAGCAGATTGACCGCCAGCAAGGGATGTTTTTCAATAATATCCGCACTGCGGAAAATCTCAATTTCCCCGCCCCCGGCCAGGGCCTTGACGATATCCTGAACCTCTGACCACAGGCTTTCATCTTCTTCGGCGGCTAATAGAACGGCAGTCGCCATGCTGCCCTGGGCGATCTGGGCTCTGCGCCGGGCCTGTTGCGGATCAAATCCCTGCCCGCTGAAATATTCTTCGAGGAAACGGTCGGCTATCAAATGGAACCGTATCGGCTGACAGCGAGATATGATGGTCTTAAGTAATTGATCCTGGTCAGCGATCAGGATGATGACGGCATAGGAGGGAGGTTCCTCCAGCATTTTCAGCAAGGCATTGGCCGCAGCGGCGCTCATATGGTGGCTGTCCCTGATAATGGCTATTTTTTTCCGGGCCCGGTAGGGTTTTATCGCAAGCCAGGGCTTAAGCTCCTTGCTTATTTGCTCTTTGGCCACCATCTTTTTTCCTGCCGGTTTTTCCAGGATCAACAAATCCGGGTGCATGTTTTCCTGAAAATATAGTTTTGCCCGGGGATCCGCAGCCGCAATCAGTTGATAGGCAAAAGCGCGGGCAACGGTGAATTTTCCAACTCCCTCCGGACCCAGGAAAAGATATGCATGGCTTATCCGGTCTTCTTTTATCCCGCGGTTTAAAATTTCCCGGGCCTGCTCCTGTCCCCATAAGGGGGCTAAATAGTCCATGATCATCCTCCCATTTTCTGGTTTTCTAAACTCTGGGGCAAGCATGGCCCCGAATTAATCCGGCTCGATAACCCGTAAATACGTTAGGGTTGCATCCCGGGGCCCCTGGATATGGGCTCCGTTTTTTGCCAGGTGCTGAATATATGCTATGCTTTCGGTGGTGATGATTTCCCCCGGCAACACGCAGGGGATGCCCGGCGGATAAGGGACCAGCATTTCAGCTGCTATCCAGCCGCTGCATTGGCTGAATGGCATCTTTCTGCCGGGACGGTTAAACGCCTGGCGCGGGGTTAAAGCCACCGCGGGCAGGGGCGGCACTTCTGCTTCGGTTAAGATCCGCTTCTTTCCGGGGTAGCGCAGCGCAATATCCTGCAGGGCCGCACTAAAATCTTCCCAGTCTTTTTCCCGGTGTAATAGAGAAAACAGGGCCAAAATGATATGCTCTTCGGCCAGTTCCAGCTGGATCGCATATTCCTCCCGTAAAATACGGGCAAACTGGTAGCCGCTGAGACCGGTTTCCCGTACCGACACCACCACTTTTAAGGGATCCATGGCTTCTACTCCCGAAACTTGCCCCATTAAGCCCTGTAAAGACCAAAGTCCTTTTATTTGGTCAATGCCGGCTATACAGCGCCGGGATCGTTCCAGAGCCCGGTCCAGGTACTCCTCCCCCACGGTCTCCATTAGATGACGGGCCCTTTCCATGGATGCCAAAAGAGGATAGGAGGGGCTGGTGGTGGATAATAAACTGATACAGGCCTCCAGGGCGGCTTCATCCCCGGGATAATTCTGCCCCAGGTGCAGGCAGGCACCCGGATTAAGAACCGGCAGGGTTTTGTGCATGCCCTGTACCACCGCTCCTGCTCCTTTTTGTAAAGCCGGGGCAGGATAGGCGGGATGAAAGGAAAAATGGGCCCCATGGGCTTCATCCACCAGGATGTTCCTCCCCATGGCAGCTGCGGTTTCCGTTATTTTACCAATTTCACAGGTGGTTCCATAATAACTGGGACTGGTGAGAAAAGCCATGCGGGCCTCCGGATGCTTTTGCCAGGCTTTTTCAACCTCAGCCGCACAAACGGCCAGGGCGATACCAGTGGTGGGCTCATACTGCAGCGGAAGATACACCGGCCTGGCCCCAGATAATACCAGGGCTGCAAAAAAAGAACGGTGGGCATTTCGGGGCAGGATCAGGGTGTCGCCTTCCGGACAAAGACTCAAAATCAGGCTTTGAATGCCTGAGGTCGCTCCATTGACCAGATAATAACTGCCGGCACTATGAAAAGCCCTTTGCAGTAGCTGTTGGGAGGCAGCGATGATGCCCTGCGGCATGTGGAAATCATCCAAACCTATTACTTCGGTGAGGTCCAGCCTGGATAACTGATCGAGTTCCGGAGCCAGTATCGCCATTTTCCCAATATGCCCGGGCATATGGAAACGAAGGTTGGCGGCCTGAGCATACGCTTGTAAGGCCGAGTAAATAGGGGTGGGATTTGTCATTTTTTTATCTTCCCGATTTATTTTTCATAAAAAAAATTTGTGCCTGCTTGCTGCCTCCATTATTTTATGAATAAAGGTGATCGTCTTCACCGGCGCATCAAAATCAGACAGAACCAAATTTTAGGCCAGGCGGGATCTATATTTTACTATCCTGCTCCTGTAGCTTCTATACTTGCTTTAATCATCCCACCCAGTCCGCGGGGGTGTTATCAAAATGAAGGTCTGTTCTTATTTGATCAAGTCCTTGATTTTTTTCAGCAGATCAATATATTCATCCCTGCCTGAGCCCACCGGGATACGCTCTGCCAGGCATGCTTTACACAAAAAGCCCTGCCTGGTTTTCATTCCTCCTGAGATCCCGGCCGACGGTACTTCATGGCAGTTCACGCACTGGGGCAATAATACCCCGTTTTCTCTATTATCTTTTGTACGCGTGTCCAAATTCATATTAAACATCCTTTGTCCCATTATCCGGTTTGCCTCTGCAAAAAGAATATAAATCTGGTGTTGTTCATCCTATATAATATGTTCCCCCGAAAACCTTTAATTCCTTTAATTTATAAAATATTTTTTCCGCCGTTAT
>PWPP01000059.1 GCA_003558625.1 Syntrophomonas sp. | reverse complement strand
GTGTTTTGATGAATCCCATACTGCTAAAGCCGAAACAGGATATGCATGCACAGGTAGTCGTGTTGGGACGACCTTTGGCGGATATGTCAGCCCGGGAATATCGTGACGATTATTTGCCTGAGGGTGAAAAAGTTGTAATAGAATGTATTAAGCAATTAAAGGACCGCTATGAAATTTTAATCATTGAAGGCGCCGGGAGCCCTGCGGAGATTAATTTAAAGGACCGGGATATTGTCAACATGAAAACTGCGGCCATTGCTGAGGCCCCGGTGCTTCTAGTAGCGGATATTGATCGGGGTGGAGTGTTTGCTTCCCTGATTGGCACCTTGGAACTTTTAGAACCGGAAGAAAAAAAGAGGATTAAGGGGTTTATTATTAATAAATTCCGGGGAGACATAGAGTTGCTCAAACCGGGATTGGATTTCCTGGAGGCCAGAACCGGTCTGCCTGTTTTAGGCGTAGTGCCGTATATTCATGATCATGGAATTGAAGAAGAAGATTCCGTGTCCCTGACGGAAAGAAAAACGGCCGGGGCAAAGGACGCCCTTATACAAATAGCCGTATTGCAGCTGCCCCGGATTTCAAATTTTACCGACATCAATCCCCTGTATTATTTGCCTGACACTCGGGTGCGCTTTGTGAAAAAAGGCGAAAGAATTGGTGCGGCGGATGTGGTCATCATCCCCGGAACCAAGAATTCTATATTAGATTGCCTTTATTTAAAAGAACAAGGGTATGATGAGGAAATAAAGTCTTTAGCCCGGCAGGACAAGTATATTGTTGGTATTTGCGGGGGTTATCAGATGCTGGGGGAGAAATTGTTAGACCCTTATGGGACCGAAGCCGGGTTGGGAACATTGGATGCTCTGGGTTTATTGCCCTTCATCACCACCTATGGACGGGAGAAAACTACCCACCTGGTTGAAGCGGTAATTACCAGCCAGCATGGTTTCTGGCGGGCATTAAATGGTGAGCGGATCAAAGGCTATGAAATCCATATGGGGCAAACCCGGATCGAGGATGAGCGGGGTCATTTATTGCAGATTCGATCTCGTTCAGATAGGGCAGTACAGGTTAATGACGGTTGTGTTAATGAGAAAGGCAATATATTCGGTACGCACCTGCACGGATTTTTTGATAATATCCCGGTATTATTAAATCTGGTTAACGCAGTACGCCAGGAGAAGGGTTTATGCAATCTGAAGGCGGAAGAAATTTTGATTCATTCCCGTGAATTAAATTATGACCGGGTGGCGGATATCGTCAGGCAAGCTTTGGATATGGAGCAAGTATATGCCATCATGGATATTAGGGGAGCCTGAATGTATGGAAGGAATTATTATCACTGCGGTATTGCTGGATTTGATCATGGGTGATCCCCGTAAAATTCCACATCCGGTAGTATATATCGGAAAAGTCATTACTGCTTTGGAGGCCTGGCTGAGAAAGCACAGCCTCACTCCCCGGGGTTTGAGAATAGGGGGAGTGTTTCTCACCACGGCAGTGGTAGCCGGAACCTATCTTTTTTTTACGGTTTTATTATGGGGGGCCTATCAGATACATCTGTATTTGGGAGTATTCATAAGCGTGTTTTTTTTAAGCCAGGCCCTTGCTATTAACAGCCTTTGCCGCCATGCATTATCCGTGATCCGACCATTACAGGCCGGTTGTCTGGCCAAAGCTCGCCAGGCTTTGTCTATGATTGTGGGGCGGGATACCGAGAACATGGATGAAAGGGACATTATCCGCGGGACAGTAGAAACGGTTGCGGAAAATACCGTAGATGGCATTACGGCCCCATTATTCTATGCTTTTGTCGGGGGGCCGCCACTGGCTCTGGCTTATAAAGCGGTTAACACCCTGGATTCTATGGTCGGTTACCGGGATGAAAGGTTCCGGGACCTCGGCTGGGCCAGTGCCAGGCTGGATGATGCAGCGAATTATATTCCGGCCCGGATCACGGCACTCATATATTTACTCATATCCCCCTTTACTCCCGGTGGTTTCCAAGGAGTTTGGACCACGATCAGAAGAGATGCACCTAAACACCTTAGTCCCAACAGTGGGATCCCGGAAGCTGCAGTGGCAGGAGCTCTGAAAATCCAGCTGGGGGGCTTGAATTATTATAAAGGCGTTCCTTCATACCGGGCTAAAATGGGTGGAAATCAAAATCCGTTAGAGGTACAGCATGTATATCACGCGATATACATTATGCTGGCGGTAACAGGATTCATGTTATGGACCGGGATTTTGATATTCCTGGTCATTAAGGCCGGGGGGGGAGTTTTTTGATACAAATATATACCGGCAAGGGCAAAGGGAAAACAACTGCCGCACTGGGATTAGCCATTAGAGCCGGCGGACATGGGTATAAGGTGCGGGTGATCCAGTTTTTGAAAGGAAGTACCTATAGTGGAGAGATCCGGTCATTAGAGCAGCTGGGTATAGAAGTATTTCAATTCGGCCGCACCTGTCCCCATGCCGCAGTCATAAAAACAGGATTCATGCAATGCCAGCGCTGTGGACAGTGCTGGATTAAAATGAAGACAATCAATGAACTGGATCGATTAAAAATCGAAATGGCTTGGGATTTAGCCCAGAACACGGTGTTGGAAGGAAAAACGAACCTGCTCATATTGGATGAAATAATCAATGCTGTTAACAAGGAGTTAATCCCCCTGGAAGCAGTTATTGCCTGGCTTGAAAAACTGCCCCCGGCTGTTGAAGTCGTATTAACCGGCAGAAATGCCCCCGGGGCATTAGTTGAAGCTGCAGATTTAGTATCAGAAATAAAGGAAATAAAGCACCCCTATCAAAAAGGGGTCACTTCACGCAGGGGGATTGAATATTAACATCTGGTAAGGAGGTTAATGTGAGAAGTTTCGGGCTCGCCCTTAGTTTTTTAACCATCATTCCCGTACCAGTCCTTCGGGAAGTGGGGGAAAAAGATATGGCCAGGTCCCTGGTATTTTATCCATTGGTAGGCTTTCTTATTGGCCTCATTCTGGCAGCCCTGGCTTACCTCGGGCAGTTGTTGGAGCTGGGAGCCGCTGGTGATGCTCTGGTCATTGCTGTGTGGATTTTGATCACCGGGGGCTTGCATATGGATGGTTTGATGGATACCGCTGATGGCATTTTTAGCGGCCGGGACCGTCAGCGCAAACTGGAAATCATGCGGGATAGCAGGGTAGGTGCCATGGGGGCCATCGTCCTGGTTGTGGTGGTGCTACTCAAATTTTCCGTTTTAACATCCTTGTCCGCTGCGGATAAAATGTGGGTTTTACTGTTGGCTCCAGCAGTAGGAAGATTTCTGATGGTTTATGCGGTGGCTTATTTTCCTTATGCCCGCTCCGGCCCGGGGCTGGGCCAATCTTTTGGGGATCAGGTGCAAAAAATTTATGTAATTATGGCCCTTATACTTCTTTTGGCGGGTTTCTTCATCGCAGGCGTACTATTCTATGTCTATTTGTTTATCAGCCTTTTCCTGGGACTGATTTTGATATATGGGCTGGCCCGGATACTGGGGGGCCAGACGGGTGACACGTTTGGAGCTAGCTGTGAATCCGGGGAAACTATTTTTATGATGACGGTGATGATAGGCATCGGGATTATGAATTTATGAGGATGGAATTTTATTAATAAAATCTTTTAAAAGCCGTAATATCAGTTCAAAGGGACGGCTGCCGTCCGGAAAAGAAGGGAGAAACAGCAATGCTTACACCCGGCACAAAAAGCAATCACGGTGGAAATGTGTGGCTTTCTGCTCAAAAATGGGGGCTTAAAACCGAAGACATCTTAGATTATAGTGCCAACATCAATCCGCTGGGAATGCCGGACAAGAGTCGGAAAGCCATTGAAAGAAACTTAGACCAACTGGTTCATTACCCGGAACCAGACGGGAAAACCCTGAAAGAAGCCCTGGCTAAATATTTGGGAGTAAATACCGCAAACATTGTGCTGGGGAACGGAGGCTCGGAATTAATCTATTTATTGGGAAGAATATTTTACCAAAGCAGAATATTGCTTTTGGCCCCCTGCTTTTCGGAATATGGCGAAGGGTTAGAAAACCCGATAATTTTTCGGGTCCGCTTAAGAGCAGAAGCAAATTTTGAGTTTCCCTTGATGGAACTATGTCAACAACTGCAGGAAAAAGACCTGATATTTATCGGAAACCCCAATAATCCCACCGGTACCCTTTTTAATAGACAAGAATTAGAGGAATTAATAATAGAGGCCAAAAAGAATAAAGCGATGGTAATCATAGATGAGGCATTTATAGACTTTGTGGGAAATGATGCTTTTTCCCTGCGGGACTGTATCCATACATACCCAAATTTAATCATTGCCGGTTCTTTAACCAAATTTTTTGCCCTGCCCGGTCTTAGAATCGGTTATGCCCTGGCTGCGCCTGGGCTGATAAACCGGATGGAATATCTTCTGCCTCCCTGGCGAATTAATACCCTGGCCCTGGTGGCAGCGGAAGCGGCCCTGACCAGCCAGGATTACATCAGAGAAACCCTTGATTTAATCAACAGGGAAAGGGAGGGTTTATTTCAGCAAATTAATCTTATCAAAGGGCTGAAAGTTTTTCCCGGTTGTGCCAATTACCTTTTGGTGCATGCAAGAGAGGCGGGATTGCCGACAGCCGTGATTCAAGCCCGGCTCGAAGCCAAAGCGATTCTAATCCGAGATTGCAACAATTTCTTTAACTTAGACCCTTATTATTTCCGCATAGCGGTCAGGAGCCGGGAAGAGAATTTGAGATTGGTTTCCAGCTTAAAGGAAGTGGTAACATGAAAATCATTTTATTAAGACACGGCCAAACTGCATGGAATGTGGGCCGGAAATACCAGGGGCAAACGGATATCCCCCTGAATGATTACGGAGAAAAACAGGCTTTGATGCTGGCAGAATTTCTGGCCCATAACGAAACCATAGACCGAATCTACAGTAGTGATTTGTCCCGGGCTTATAGAACTGCCTCGATTATCGCTTCACGTTTAGGACTGGATGTACAACAGGATGCGCGCTTGCGGGAGGTTTCTTTTGGTCGTTGGGAAAGTTTGACTTTTTCTGAAGTTTACAGCTCCTATAAGGAGGAATTTGAGCACTGGTATAGGGATCCTTTTTATTTCCGCATCCCCGGGGGAGAAACGTTCCAGGAATTAGCCCTCCGTTCTATGGCTGCTATATCGGAAATTACGCAAAAACCTTCTCGCTCTGTAGCCATTGTAACCCATGGCGGAGTAATTAAGGCAGTTTTACGGCATTTGGATACCCACTATGATATGTGGCAGGATACACTGGAAACGGCATCACTTACGTATTTACAATATGTGCGGGAAGGATTCATTCCTCTGGAAATAGGGGTTCAGGTTATGTGCAGAGAAAAGAAAAATATATCAAACTGGATGAAATGAAACGTGGTTATTGAAAGTCCGCTTGTTATTTGATATAGTGGGTAATGATTAAATGAAAACTAAATAACAGACATGAAATAAGTTCCCGTTTTAGGGAAAAATAGGGAAGCCGGTGAGAACCCGGCACGGTCCCGCCACTGTGAAGGTGAGTACGATTGCACAAGCCACTGGGTAAAACCTGGGAAGGCGCAATATGTATGATGAATCCAAGTCAGGAAACCTGCTTATTTGATGAATTCTGCTGATACCCACGGTGTATGGGTTGGATAGGAAAAGTTGCTATGAAACCCCTGTACTATTAAGGTATAGGGGTTATTTTGTGTCCGAAAGGCAAAAAGGAGGAAAAATGGCTCAAGTCCATGCCTGGCAAGAACATGATTATTCCACATTAAAACCCTGGGGACGGCAATGGGAAACCCGCTCCAAAATTGTAACGGCTCTGGTATTTATTTTTGCAGTAATTGCCATAGATCACCCCGGACTGGTAATGGCAGCCCTGGTTTTTGTCCTGGGAGCAGCAAAATTTATGGGAATATCCTACCGTTATCTGGGCCGGAAATTACTTATTCTGGTACCATTTTTAGCCTTAATGAGCATACCGCTGTTGTTTGGTTCAGGCCTCCCTGTCGCTGCTGAAAACTATCATTTTGCCCTGCTGATAATCTTTAAAGCAATGACAGGGATGACGGTAATGCTTGTAATGACTGCTACCCAGCCGCTTCAGGATTTGCTGGAGAGCATGGCCCATTTAAAAATACCGGCTCCAATTATTGCGGTGTTATTCTTAGCTTGCCGTTACAGCTACCTGTTTATACAGGAACTGAAATCCATGCAAAGAGCCCTGAATTCCCGCTGTCTATCCCCGGCTTTAAACCTTAATGCTCTAAAAGTATATGGAGAATTAACCGGGGGAGTTTTTATCAAATCTCTTAACCGTTCCGAAGAAGTGTATCACGCGATGCAGTGTCGTTGTTTTAACGGGGGGTTAACTACTACGACACCAAAAAAAATTAAGGGAAAAGATGTGTTGATATCTTTGTTCGCCATGAGCATTCCCATATTGCTGATTATCCTGGAAAAGGTGGTTTTTCCATGACAGCCGTAAAGATCAGCAAACTTACCTATACCTTTCCTGATGGCACCAAAGCCCTTAAGGGAATCAGTCTTGCCATACCAGCGAACCGTAAAACGGCCATTGTGGGTTGTAACGGCAGTGGAAAAACCACCCTGCTTTATCATCTGAACGGGGTTTTTTTACCACAATCCGGCCAGGTGTCCATTTTGGGAGAAATCCTGGATAAAGAGAAGCTCCCCGGCATTCGAAGAAAAGTTGGCTTTATTTTTGACAATCCCGATAATCAGTTATTTTCTACCACCGTTTATAATGATGTCGCATTTGGTCCCAGGAACTTAAAACTAAACCCCGGGGAAATAGAAGAGCGGGTCACCCGGTCTCTGCATATGGTGGGGGCCGAGAGCTTAAAAAACAAGCCCCCGTACCACTTAAGCCTGGGACAGAAGAAAAAGGTAGCCATAGCGGGCGTTCTGGCTATGGAACCGGATATTATTGTGTGTGACGAACCTTTTTCGGGCCTGGATCTGCTGGCTACCCAAAATATTTTAGACATTTTCAATGACCTGGCCCGCAACGGATTAACGCTGATATTCAGTTCCCATGATGTTAACCTGGTTTATGCCTGGGCGGAAGAGGTCATTATTATTAAAGAGGGCCAGGTCCTGGCCCAGGGAGCAGCAGATATTTTGGAAAACGAAAAACTTATGGCAGAAGCGCAATTGAGGATGCCGCTGATGGCATTTTTGAAGCGGGGGCACAAACCTCATGAACTAAAAGGAATCTTTTAATTCTTTTTTCCATCAGGTTTTACGGATAAAAAGTGGTTGCCTTCAGGAGAAATATTTAGCGCCATTTTTTCCAAACCATAAACAAAAACCCACTGCTTTTAGTGTGATGGGAAGCGGAAAAGCGCAGCCCAATATAGTCCACATAACCGGGATGTACCTCGGGTAAACTGGTGAGATCGTAAGGCAGACTTTGAAACCGGAGGTGAGGCGGATATAGAAAAACAGGAATGAAGTACTGAAGGAAAAGTATGGAAAAAAGGAGAGGAGTTATTTATCAATGAGAAAAAAGATCATAATGGGACTGGTTCTGATGTTTTTATTATCCCTGGCAGGCTGCAATAACCAGTCATCTGCACCACCTCCAGCTCAGGATGCTAGCAATGCAGAAGCGGCGGAAGCTACCTGCAGTCATGAGGAATTAGGATATGAATGGAGCGGGATTTATAACCTGGAAACCGAAGATACCTATACCCTGCTATTTGAGGAAAGCGATGATGCATCATGTAATATCGCCTTTTTACTCCACGATGGTGCAATGGATGATATTGCCCATATGGCCATCTATGTAATGGAAGCCGGCAAAGATACCATCAATCCGGGAGAACATTTTGACCCCAGGCCTGACTATGCCTACACATTACTTCTTAATGCTGAGGGATCCACCTTTAGCTTTACTCCTACCATCAGCGGAGAATATGTCTTGTTCTTAGAACATTTTCCCCAGGAGTTTAACCTATCCCTGGTAGATAGCACCGGGAATGAACTTGAAGCCCGAAATCCAGTGGAATATGAAGATGCGCACGATCATTAAAGACAAGAATATTTTGTCAGTCCACAGGGCTTTATTTACAGCAGGCAAGGAGATGATTTAGCGTGCATCTTGCAGATGGGGTACTATCCATACCTGTAGCAGTGTCTAGCTATGCAGTAACCGCAGGATTACTAGCTTATTCTATTAAGGGAATGCAGGAGAAGGAGATACCGAAAGTAAGCTTGATGACCGGAGGTTTTTTTGCGATATCCTTGATTAGTATTCCCGTGGGCCCTTCATCCATTCATCCCCTGCTGGTTGGCCTGCTCGGTATTATACTGGGGCGAAGGGCTCCGGTGGCAATCTTTGTCGGACTCTTGCTGCAGGCGGTCCTTTTCCAACACGGGGGTCTGACTACCCTGGGGGCGAATACCATGATGTTAGCGTTGCCGGCATTGGTAATTTACCACATATTTAAGAAAACCGGGACGAAAATGCTATGGAGCCAGGGCTTAATCGCCGGGGGTGCGGGCGTGGCCGGGGCGGTAATTCTTCTTATTGTCGTGCTTTTTTTCAGTGACCAGAGGTTTGCCGAAGGGTTCTTTTCCGTAATAAACATATTAATCGCAGGACATGTGCCATTAGTCGTTATTGAAGCACTTATAACCGGCTTTGCCATTCAATATATATATCAGGTAAAACCGGAGCTTCTTACCCAAAAGACCTCAGATCCTTTGGGGTTCATCCAGGATAAAGGCTGAGGGGTCGCTCCCCCATAAGGTGGGGAATATATAGGTAGGCTAAAAGCATGGTCTTTCGTGCGGAGGATTTCGTGATGAGAATAATTAAACATATTACCTATTGTTTTTTGTTGACCGTTTATCTTTGCCATTTGGTTATGCCGGTGCCGGTCGGGGCCCATTGTTTATTGATGGAGCCGGTAGAAGAAGGAGCCATAAAAGTATACTACAATGACGGCCGTTTTTCTATGCGAACGGAAGTGATCGCTTATGATGACCAAAACCGGGAAATAATGCGGGGGTCTTTAGATGAAAATGGGTATTTTCATTATCCCACAGATGAAGAGATAGTATTACTCGTAGCGGATGATGGTTTAGGCCATCGGGCAGAACTTTTCTTACATAGTGAAACCGCAGAGGCGGTGATGCCCATGGGTTTTACCGTGACCCTGGTGGTGGCAGGATTTATTGCTCTCGCGGGCATATTTCATTACCGTAATAGAGGAAATACAGGAAGAAAAATGGTTTAATCCCCTTAAAGCAGTTCCCTTCCGCCTGCTCCTACACTATGAGCTAAGGCTTTGGTCGGCACACGGGTCATAGTGTAGGGCAGTTTTTTTATTTGGTGGGCCAGGGGCTTCTGTAAAACCCCTGAGATTTATGCTAACTCTTTGATGACTCCGGAAAAAAGTTTATTTTATGGGACGCAGTGGGCTGACATTATTCCGTTTGACCAAACCCCTTGAGGTGCCAATGCTTCTCAGATCGATAATATGTATATAGAAGTTCCTTTCAAATTTGCCGTAGACCAGGGAATGCTGGGAAGGGATAATGGTTTTAAAGACCTTAATCTGGGATTTTTCCATACCGGCTTCCACCAGGAGCTTTTCAAAGGAACCGGCTGAGAAACCGTATAGGATGATATCGTTTCCCATAAGTCCAGTCAAGCGGACGAAATCGGTGTAGATTTCCCGGGCAAATTCTCTCTTGCCCTGCTCATCCCGGATCCCGCCCTGGTAATCCTGATAATTTTTCAGTCGGATTTCCAGGAATTTGGTATTGGTGGTTATATCCAGGTCAAATAATTTATTGCTTAGCCACATCATCAAAAAAATAATGGCACTGCGGGAGATATAATGCAAACGGATCCGTTTGAAATTGGCTTCATAATTTATACGGAAAGAAGTACTGACCCAAATAATAAACAACGTGACCAGCATTATTGCAGACAGGGAAGCAGCCATATAAAGATCTACCAGAAAGGCAGAGAAAAGGTGTATGATCAGTGCAAAGAAGGCAACGGTTGAAACAATGTAAATTGCTCCTCCCACCAAAGCAGGTAATAAGCCGTACATGATGGTTGCCGTGGCTGTTATCGGCAATATGGTGCCAAAATAGGACGGGGGCAAATAGAAGGAATGAGATCTAACCAGCCCCACGGTCAAGAGTTTCAGGTACGTTTGCATAAGAAAAAGCCTCCTTATATGAGAAAAACGATTAGCTCCATTCTATCTGATCCGGGAAAACTTGAGAAATAAGCAGTGCAAAGTATAGCACGATATTATCTATTATAGTTTGCTGAAAATGATGAATTCAATGCCTGATTAAAAACTTGTTTTTATATTTATCTCTCAGGAAAAACTGAGATATATATTGCGCTGCCGCGGCCCGTCAAATTCAACCATAAAAATGCCCTGCCAGGAACCTAACACCAGCCGGTGCTGGTGTACGATCAGACACAGAGAAGATCCCAGGAGACTGGCTTTAACATGAGCCGGGGCATTTCCTTCCCTATGCTGGTAGGACCAATTTTTATCTACGATTCTGTCTAAGGCCATGAGCAAATCTCGGGATACCGTTGGATCAGCACATTCATTGATGGTTAACCCTGCCGTAGTGTGGGGGATAAAAATTAGAACGTGTTTTATCTTCTGATCGGTATTGCTGCTGATCACCCGTTGTACCTGAGGGGTAATATCTATGAATTCCTCTTTTGCCCTGGTCCGTATTTCTATTTTGTGCATAGCTAAACCTCAAATTGAGAAATCTTATTATGTTTATATAAAAAAGTATAGCAGACGAACTACGTCTTCGCCCTGATTTTTTCATAAATCACCAAATCCTTGATACCATCTGAAAAACCACAATTACTTAAAAACAGATATAAAAAGAAAAAGAAGAGTCCAGAATGGATATAAAATTTCAATATAAGGCCACGGTGCAGGGCAAGGTTTTTTATCATGTTCTCCTTTAGCCTTTAATGAGACCAGTATTTTTTGTCTAAACTGCGATATTGAATGGCTTCGGCCAGGTTTTCAATCTGAATATGGGTAGAGGCTTCCAGATCTGCAATGGTCCGGGCGACTTTTAAAATTCTCTCGTAACCCCGGGCACTTAAATTTAATCTGTTAAATACCATTTTTAGCATTTCCTGCGACTTATGATCCAGACGGCAATAATTCTTTATGTGCCGGGGCTGCATCTGGGAGTTGAAATTTATATTTTTGCCTTCAAAACGTTGATCCTGCAGGCTCCGGGCCTGGTTAACCTTTTTCCTCATCAGAGCCGAATTTTCACCGGGAGCATGATTATGCAGCTGGTCATATTTAACCCGCGGCACTTCTATATGGAGATCCATGCGATCAAGCAAGGGGCCGCTGATTCTATTGAGGTATCTTTGGATTTGTATGGGAGTGCAGCGGCATTCAATATCGGATCCATAATATCCGCAGGGGCAGGGATTCATGCTGCCTATCAGGGAAAAATTGGCAGGATAGGTATGGGAAGCATGGGTCCGGGCTATGGTAATGGTTCTGTCTTCTAGAGGCTGGCGCAGGGATTCTAATATATCTCGGCTGAACTCGGGCAATTCATCTAAAAACAGTACCCCATTTTGAGCCAAACTAACCTCTCCCGGACGAGGAATTTTTCCTCCGCCGGTGATGCTGGCGGCCGATGCATTTTTATGGGGGGATCTGAAGGGCCGTTGGTTAATTAAAGGCCATTCTTGGTTTAAAAGATTGGCAACAGAATAAATGCGGGTGGTCTCCAGGATTTCTTCTCGTTTCATCGCCGGCAAAATGCCGGCAAAACATCGTGCCAGCATGGTTTTGCCGCTTCCCGGAGGGCCGATAAGCAGTACATTATGCCGGCCCGCTGCAGCAATGGCAAGGGCTTTTTTAGCACTCTCTTGCCCCTTCACTTCTGCAAAATCAGGAAAATCCGGGAGGGAAACTGCAAAACCCGGTTCCGGACATACCGGTAACAAGGAGTCCGCACCCTGTAAATAAGCGCATAATTCTTTTAAGTGAGCAATATAATAAGATTTGAGTTCCGTAACCAATGCTGCTTCTTTCTTATTATCTGCAGGGAGGATTAGAGCTGCTTCCGGTTGGTGCTGCATTAATTTCAAAGCCATAGGCAGAATGCCCGGGACTTTGCGCACTGAGCCATCTAGAGATAATTCCCCGGCCAGGTAGAAATGCTCTAAATGGTTTGGTGGGTTATAATTTCCGCTTGCCAGAATGATTCCTGCGGCAATGGCCAAATCAAAATGACTTCCTTCCTTTTTTAAATCAGCCGGGGCCAGGTTAACAATGATTTTATTGCCGGGAAAAGGCAGGCCGCAATTTTTTATGGCGGACTTCACTCGTTCCCGGGCTTCTTTTACGGCTCCGGAAGCCAAACCGACTATTTCGAAAGCTGGCAGACCGCTGCGAATATCAACTTCCACTTTTACCGGGATGGCTTCGATTCCTGTCAGGACCAGGGTATTTACCAAGGCAAACATTCCCTCACCTCGCAAGCTCTTATTATGTAATATTCTTCCTAAAAAAACATATTCCTCCTATGACCGGAAAAAACATACCGGGCGAAAAATATCAGGTAATACGTTTTATTATTCTTGCGGTGGAATTTTTTCGAAGGGGGTCGTCTAGAAGCAGCATTCCCGGTTTTCGGACAAAATTGGGAACATTGGACCTAGCTTGCCGGATCCGTTATATCAAACCGGGTGAAATCCATTTCTTTGATTGCCAGATGCACAAAAGATAAGTACAATAAAAAAAGTGATAAGAACGATCGATATTCAATAGGAGGTTAATTGTACATGTTAGGGTTTATTGGACAAATTGGTCCCTGGGAGTTAATACTGATATTGTTAATTGCTCTGATTGTTATTGGGCCGGGAAAACTTCCCGAGGCAGCTAAATCCATTGGAAAAGCCTTTAATGAGTTTAAAAAATCTACTACCGGAGTCAAAAAAGAGTTTGAGGATGCCATGAAGCTTGATGACCCCGCCCCAACCAAAAAAACTGAAGCGGAACCAAAGACCCAGGAAGAAAAAAAAGAATAAGACAGTACGAAATTTTTTCCTAACTATGCCGTAATATGATTCAATAAATTTACCCTCTAGGTTACCGGAGGGTATTTTTATATTATTATTTATGTATCAGAGCAAACCTGCATTACCACCAAAGGCAATGATTTGTTCCGTTCATGAACAAAAGGCTTCAGTCAGACATTCGTTCACAGAAGAGGAGTGGTTTTTTTGAAAATAGACTTATCCAACCGGCTTAAGGAAAACATATTGATATTAGATGGAGCCATGGGTACCCTGCTGCAAGAAAAAGGAATGAAACCGGGGGACTGTCCCGAACTTTTTGGGATCAATCATCCACAGATCTTAATCAATATTCATAAAGATTATATAGGAGCCGGGTCCAACATCATCCAGAGTAATACTTTTGGGGCCAACAAACTGAAACTGGCCGAGTACGGGCTGGGAGACCGGGTAAAGGTAATTAACTATGAAGCAGTAAAAGCCGCTAAACAGGCAGCCGGGAATAAAGCCCTGGTGGCAGCTTCCCTCGGGCCAACAGGAAAAATATTGGAACCGATGGGTAATGCTTCTTTTGATGATCTTTACCGGGTATTTTCCGAACAGGTGTCCGTTTTTGCAGAAGCAGGAGCTGATTTGATATCCATTGAAACCATGACTGACATAGGGGAAATGAGGGCAGCCTTAATTGCAGCCCGGGAAAACTCCCATTTGCCGGTTATTGCCCATCTAACGTTTGAAGCAGATGGCCGGACTCTGATGGGGACCGACCCAGTTACTGCAGTTCTGATTCTTGAAGCCTTGAAACCCCTGGCGATAGGTGCTAATTGCTCGGTTGGGGCCCGGGAACTTATCCCCCTTATAGCGCAAATGGCTGCGCATAGCAAACTGTATTTATCGGTGGAACCCAATGCGGGCTTGCCCCGATTAATGAATGATGTGACCGTGTTCCCGGATACCCCGGAAGAAATGGCCGAATATGCCCTCCACCTTAGAGAAGCCGGCGCCAACATCATTGGCGGTTGTTGTGGAACTACCCCTGCCCATATCGAAGCCATTGCCAGGTCGTTAAAGGGCCTGGCTCCCGTGAAAAAAAGGAGCAGCAGTTTAACGGGATTAGCATCCAGGACCAAAGCGGTTTTATTGGGCCCCGGATATCCTCTGGCTATGATCGGGGAAAGGATTAACCCTACTGCCCGAAAAAAACTGTCACAGGACATAAAAGAAGGCAAGATGCAGCTGGTTAGAGAGGAAGCAGAGAAGCAGGTTGAGGCCGGAGCCGGGATTCTGGATGTGAATATCGGGGTTCCCGGGATCAATGAGCCCGTATTGATGAAAAAAGCCATCATGAGCGTTCAATCTGCCGTAGATGTCCCTATAGCCATTGACTCTACTGATCCCGAAGCCATTGAAGCCGGCCTTAAGACCTATGTGGGCCGCCCCTTGATTAACTCCACTACCGGAGAGGTCAAGCATTTACAATCCATTTTACCCCTGGCACGAAAATATGGAGCGGCCGTTTTAGGCTTGTGTTTGAACGAGGAAGGCATCCCGGACCATGCCGAAGGGAGGGTGGAAATTGCCCGCCGGATTTATGAACAGGCACTTGCTTACGGGTTAAGGGAACAGGATGTTTTTATCGACTGCCTGGTAAAAACT
>PWPP01000068.1 GCA_003558625.1 Syntrophomonas sp. | reverse complement strand
CCGCCTGAGTGCGGTGCTCTTCGTTGCGGCGCATCATCGCCGCCCTCCTCTCTGGGCGCTCCGCCCCCCGCGTGCCGTCGTGTTCATTCGCTCGCGGATCAGGGCTCGCATTTCGCTGCCTTCATCGAGCGCCTCGTAGCGCTTGATTTCGTCCAGGGTTATCCGGAACGGCCGGAATCCGCGCAGGGGCTTGAGGTGCCTGGCGCGGATGAGCCGTCGGACGGCTTCCGGTCCCAGCGCCCAGCGCTCGGCCAGTTCCTCCACCGTGAGGCAGAACTTGAGGGAGGGCTCCCGCTGGGCGAGGACCAGTGCCGTGAGGTCCTCAAGTTGGCGGGAAAGGGAATTGATTTTTTCTTCGAGGGTTGCGGGGGTCTGCGTTTGCATACCCTCCTTTAGCGACAAGTCGTTTTGTCACGCTGTTTGTCCGGGCACAAAAAAGCCCAAGCCCTTACAGGCAAGGGCTTTGCGCGGATCGAAAATTCCTAGAAAAACTCTAGGTGGGAAATCGATTTGTCACGCTAGGACGGTTTCGAGGACCCAACGGAGATGAATCCAGGATTGAATCCGCCAAAAATCAGCCCATGATCGTTACTTGATTGACCAAAACTGACCACCCGTACCCCGAAGAATGGCCTAGTCATTCCGCCCCCAGCTCGCTTGGAGACCAAAATGTCTGTTCAAGCGGTTTCTGATATCTGAAGTGAAATACACTGCACTGCATGTTATATATAAATGAAAATTCTTATAGATAGGTCTATTGAAGCTAATTCCAATTATGGGGAGCCAGCCGTACAGAAAAAGAAAGCATGTTGGGGTCCAACAACTCAGGAATTACCAGTTCATGGATATATCCGAAAAGAACCAGATGAGAATTCGGAAAGGCAGCGTCAAATTGATGCAATTTATACAATAACTAAACTAATAATATCAGGTCAACTGAAAGCTTACACGTCACGCGAGATAAGCTTTGAGTCACACAGAGCAAAAGGAAACTTTGGCACCTACAATGCGTTGAAGAAATGCAACATCATCCGTTGTGATGATCCACTCGATCGGAGCAAATTCCACGGGACAGTTAATGGATCAGAGTATGCCTCAAAGGGCGGTAAAAAAGATAGAAAGGCGGGGAAACCAGTCCGCATAACTCAGATCAGTTTTTTTAGGTTCTTGAACGAATTAGAGCACCCATCTGAACTCATTAAACTCAGAAAATCTATAGGTCTAACGGACTTCGAGGTAGAGAGTTTGAAAGAAATTTACTGGTACAAAGAGGTGTGCAAGAGATCGGGGTCATCTGAAAACTACCCGGATATCTACTATGTATGGACTGCAGAGCGGAACGGAATAGATGTATTCCTAACGCTTGATAAAAAGCTTGTGAATATATTTACCGGAATAAAGAATGAAAAAAGATGCAAGTTAACGATAAACACTGAAGTAATGCTACCATTGCAGCTCTTGGAAAGACTTGGGGTTGAAAGAGTGGATAAAATACCTCTCGAGTATGACACTTTCTATGAAATGTACAGGGAAATCGAATTCTAAAAGAAGAGATCGAGTAGAATCGAATCCTTGCGATCTAGGCTGGGCGTTTGGACTTAGCCGGACGCCATTACGGTGTAAAGCATTACATGAGAATGATAACTGGAACTTTTAGCTCACATAAATGTTGAACACCGCCTCCCAACCGCCGTCTTCCTTGCGGTAGCGGAACGGTTCGCCAGGTAGATCGAAGAAGGTCTTGAGCGAACGGGCAAGGCGTTCCTTACGCTTCTTGTTCCGATCGTTCGCGCTTTTGCTGCTCCAAGTGAAGAGTCCCATTTCCTCTGCGAACCGCCGGAGAAGCTCCCATTGTGCGTCGGGTGCCTTCGTGCGTTTGTCCTCCATGCCCATCTCGGCATAGGAGAAGCGCCCCTGGAAGCCGCCGCCCCTCACGGAAACGGTGTGCCCATCGAGGAAGCGTATGACGAGGTCCGGCCATTGCAGACCGGGTTGTTCTGGAAATCGGCCCGCCGCCGCAGTGTCTCCGTGGGTGCTTTTGAACCCCTCCCACCGCTCTTCCGCACCCTCCGTCCAGCGTAGACCGCGTGGGAGCAGGTCGAATTGCTCCTCGATGGTGTAGTCGATCCAGCCGCAGCGTTCGATCAACCCCTTGAGCCGGTCCTTTGGTTCCGTCTCACTGAGGATCAGAAGCAACTGCTTTTGACGCGTCTGCTGCCAGAGTAGTTGCACCATGCGTTCGACCAGGCCCGGGTCCAACCCGCCGACGATCTTCACCCCGAAGACCTCCTTGCCCAGCCGCAGTTCGCCCACGGGGTGGAGCGTGTGGTGTTCCGGGGCGGACAGGTCGGGTGCGATCCCGAAGAGGCGGGCGACTTCCCGGCGGAAGAGAGTGATGTTGGGCTCGTAGCGCACGAGTTCGGCTTCCGAAAACAGACGCCGGGTGCAGTTACCCTCATCGCAAACCCCCACAAAGGTGCCATTAGCGTGCGCCACGATGCGGTAGCCATCGCAACCGGAACGCCCCACCTGTTTGCAGGGCACACGGGTGGCCGGAACCTGAGTCGGAACCAGCCAGGGTTCGATTGCGCTAAAGGCGCCATTCAAAGCGCCTTCCCAGGCAGCCCGCCGGTATCCGATTCCGAGGGACTTATCGAGCGCCTCGTAGAGGCATTTCTTGTTGTTCGCTTCCATGGATGATCTCCTGTTGAATAAATCCGCGCCGGGTGAGCCACTCCTCGACCGCCGTCGCATCCTCATCGCGGCTGTAGAGCGCGACATTGCTCGGTTTCACAGTCACGCTGCGGGGTGTGGGGTTATCGTTGAAACGGACCTTGAAGGTGGCCCGCTTGAGTGCCCAATCCGGCTGAATCGATAGCTTCCGAAATCGCAGATAGGCAAAGACGTCGTCGCTGGCGCAGGTAATAAGCGCGGTGGCATCGCCCGCCTGGAGGTAGCGCAGTTCGGTCAGCCGCACCCACTGGATGCCATGGACATCGAGGACATTGAGCGCCTGCTCCCCGAGCTCGCGCAACGGTTCGAGGGCATATTTGCCCGTTCCACCGAACTGGTTATCCCGCCCAAAGAGGTGGAAGCCGAACTGCTTGCGGTAAAGGTCGCGGATGGCAGCTGTTTCTCCATTGATGCCCAGTTCGTTGGTGAGCTGGTTGAACACCACCACGTCATACGTCTCGGGGCGGAACCCGAGGGTGCGCCGCTGGTCATCCTCGATGGCCACTTCACGGCGGAAAAGTCCGCCCCGGCGAACGAGAAACCAGATTTCCGAGCCGCGCGGATAGGCATGCACCCGCGTGCCACGGCCACGGCCCTTGGCTTCAAACCAGATGTCGAGCGAACGCTCCAGTGACGCCAGCGTCTGGTCCGTGGGCGCCGGGGGCTCGTCATCCTCCACCGAGCTGAAATACTGGAAAGAGCGCACTTTGAGCATCGCTCGTTCCGCATGGGCGGCGAGGAGTGCCTCGGAATCCGCCATCCATACCCGCAAAGCCAGTTCCATTTGGGTTTCCCTGTCGATCAGGGCGACCCTCGCGCGCTCCGCCGTGATTTGCAGCGCATCCGCCGCCGCCGGAAGACTCATTTCCCCTATGCAGAATAGAGCATCGAGAAGTGTGCGCGGGCAGTCTGCTCCCGGATCCATGAAGATCGCAGCCAGTGCTTCGAGGTCAGGCTCGTTACCGAGACCAATGCCCCGGGAGGCCAGGTAGTTGCTGAACGGCTCAAGGAAGGAGTGCAGGAGAGCTTGATCGACCGCCCCAAGAAGCTTCGGGCGCGCGAATGCGGAGTTAAAGAATGCGGACATGAATAGATGTGGGATTGCGGATAGCACGCGTCTGGTGGGGATCTACACTCCGCTGATCCGTATGGCGGGG
>PWPP01000113.1 GCA_003558625.1 Syntrophomonas sp. | reverse complement strand
CTAAATCTTGTGCACTGGCATACTTATCCTCTGCTGCTTGCAGTTTCCTCCACTGATTCACGGCCGCTGTTTTTAGACCGCTGAAGCTAAATTCAAAGCCACTCCGATCCAAATAAGCCCGGGGAAGCCGGATCTTTCCCGGCTGGCCCTGTTCAGCTGCTTTCTGAATGGCAGGCCCTCCCGGATAACCCAGCCCCATAAAGCGGGCTACCTTGTCAAAAGCCTCTCCAGCAGCATCATCTCTTGTTTCCCCTAAGAGCTGGTAAGTATTGCTGTCTTTCATATACAAGAGACTGGTATGCCCCCCGGAAACCACCAGGCATATAGCCGGAAACGGGATGCCTTTATGCTCTAATATATTGGCATAGATATGAGCATGCATATGGTTTACTCCCAGCAGTGGTTTTTGCAGCCCATAGGCAAAAGCTTTGGCAAATGACACACCCACCAGGAGAGCACCTACCAGTCCTGGACAATAGCTCACTGCAACCGCATCGATATCACTATACGCCATTCCTGCTTCCCGAAACGCACGGTCAACGATTTGGGCCATATTTTCAATATGCTTGCGGGATGCAATCTCCGGAACGACACCTCCATAGGGTTGATGTATTTTTATCTGGGACAGAACCAGATTAGACAATATTTCTTCCCCGTTTTTTACGATTGCGGCCCCGGTATCATCACAGGATGTTTCTATTCCCAATATTATAGTATCTTTCATTTTTTTCACCATCTTTTTATTTATAGTAGGTGTTTGGCCATGACAATGGCATCTTCTCTGTTATCCGAATAATACTCTTTTCGCAGGCCCATAACCCGATAGGAAAGAGTGCGGTACATACCCAGTGCCGGTATATTCGAAGGCCGGACCTCCAAAGACATTTTGTGGGCCTTTTTTTCCCGGGCGATTTTTTCCAGCTTCATCATGATGGCACGTCCCAGACCCAACTGCCGGTAGTGCTGGGCTACGGCGACATTGGTGATATGAGCTTCTTCATAGATGGTCCAAATTCCACCATAAGCAACAATTTCCCCGTGATAATCACATACGATATAGCGGGCATACTTATTTTTTAATTCGCTTAAATAGGAATCCCGGCTCCAGGGCAGGCTAAAAGATTCTATTTCTATGGCCATGACCATATCCAGGTCACGCTCAGTCATCTGTCGAATAATATAGTTTAAACCGGTCAATGATCAATTCCCCTCCGCCAGACGATATTCCGCCTCTGATAAGCGCAGATAATGCGGGCGCAAAGCCCATATATCATCATAATCTCCGGCTATAGCTCGTTTCCGGGCCAGGTTTCCCAGGGCAGCAGCCCGGGGCAGCATTAAATGTATCGGCGCCTCTTTAGCCATAGGCCCCAGTTCGTTTTGGTACAATTCCCGGTATGGGTTATAGCCGTCTCCCAGGAGAATGATCTCCTCTAAGCCATGCTCCCGGGTCAATTCCCGGGCCCGAAAGGTAAATTCCAGGGGAGAACAGGCCAGATCTTCACTGATTCGGGTGTTGCCCCCCCCGGATAAATAAAACGCAGTGTATACTTCATTTTTGCGTGCATTCAGCAGGGGACTCACGAGCGTGGGTTGGCTGCAGTATATATTTTCCGCCAGCATATCCAACGTTGAAATCCCAATAACCGGTTTTTCGGTGGCCAGGCACAAACCCTTGACCGTAGCCAATCCTATTCTTAAGCCGGTGAAGGACCCGGGGCCCAGGCTACAGGCCAGGACATCCACCTCCGATAAAGTTATGTCACATTCCTTTAGTACCCGGTCAATGGTGGCCATGAATCTTTCCGAGTGCTTCTTCTTATTGTTAATAAAATCTTCGATCAATAATGTTTCATCTTGGATTATAGCTACCCCCGCTGCCGGTGTGGCACAATCAATTGCCAGGATCAACAATGTCTTTCAACTCCTTTAACTTGTCCCGGTATCTGGTACCCTCTGCCTTAATCAAGACCCTTCTTTCCCGGTCATAATCTCCCTGGTTCAGATGTATTTCTATGATCAAAGCCTCCGTCGGTAAAACCCCGGCTCCAATTTCCGGCCATTCAATCAAAGCGATTCCCTCTTTTTCCAGATAATCTTCTAATCCCAAGTCATCCAGTTCGCTTCCCTCCAGGCGGTAAAAATCAAAATGGTAAACGGGAATATCCCCGGGATAGACTTTCATCAGGGTAAAGGTGGGGCTGCTGACGATACCCCGGTAGCCTAACCCTTTAACAATACCCTGGGCCAAAGTAGTCTTTCCCGCTCCCAATTCCCCCACCAGATAAAGAACATCCTTATCCGACAAAACAACGGCAATTTTTTCTCCTAATGCTTGCATTGCTTCTGTATCGTTTACGGTTAAGCTCAACAACAATGATATGCCCCTTTCTTTGCAAAATGTTTTCGGGATTAAACTCTTTGATTGCCAAAACCCGGCATACAGATCCCACTTTCTTTATGGGTTAATACATTTCTGGTAGGCATTCCGTATCATTTTAAAATCTTCCCAGGCCGGTTTCTTAAAGTCCTCATTACGGAGCAAGGCAGCGGGATGGTAAGTAGCCATTATTTTAATGTTTCTTTTCATATACCATTGGCCCCTAACCACACTGATCCTGGCCTGGGGATCAATAATCGTCTGGCAGGCCAGAGCCCCTAAACAAACAATAATACGGGGATCAATCAATCGGATCTGGGCTTCAAGATAAGAGCGGCATATTCTGGTTTCATCCGGTTTGGGTATACGGTTCTGAGGAGGCCGGCATTTCACCACATTGGTTATATAAACATCTTCTCTTTTTATTTCCGCCGCCGCAAATATTTTATTCAGAAGCTGCCCCGCTTTCCCCACAAACGGCTTTCCCTGCAGGTCTTCTTCCTGGCCCGGTCCTTCTCCGATAAACATCAGGGAAGCCTTTATGTTACCACAACCAAACACTACCTGTTGGCATCCCTGCCGCAGACGGCATTTGCTACAGGCAAGGGCTTTTTGTTCCAGATGGTAATACTCTTTTATTTCTTCATACGCGTTCCCGTCCCTGACACCTAAAACTATCGGTTTGGCAGCGGGGTCAGCTTTGGTTGCCGATTCAGGCGTCAACTCCTCTGGTTGATGGTCATCATTAAATAAATTAATCTGTCTGGGAGCCATCTTTTGCCTCCTGTTTTTTCATTAGTATACCCTTTTATCCCGGTTTTTATATGTCCTTATCAAGAGGATATTAGCTTTTTTTGCTCATATCAAAGAAATTATGCGCCCACTCCACCAGGACCTGAAAAATCTTGTTTTTGAGTCAGATACGCTGCGGGATTTTCACCGCTACATCTGCCCCTGTGCTATACCGGGGCTGGTTTCACGCTGTGCATCATGTCCCCGAACTGCATTTTATGCTTCCCATAATTGGCCATCCACGACTACCTGATGTACTCGGGAGCGAAATTCTAAAGGATGTCCATCGAAAATCACCACATCTGCCTGTTTACCCACGGCAATGCTGCCAATTTCATGATCCACCTTAAGAATTTCAGCCGGGGTTTTGGTAATGCTGCTTAAAGCGATATGTTCATCTAAGCCCTCCCTTACCGCCAGGGCTACACAAACCCTGAGATGTTCTATGGGAATTACCGGGTGGTCCGTAGTCAGGGCAAATTTCACTCCCCGGCGGGCTAATGCGGCCGGGGTAGTAAAGGATATCTCTTTCATTTCCACTTTCGCGCGGTTAACCAGCAATGGACCCAGAAATACCGGGACTTCCCGTTTAACCAGTTCATCGGCTACCAGGAGGGCTTCGGTAGCATGCTGGATAATGATATCGATTTGAAATTCATCCTTCAACCGTAAAGCAGTTAAAATATCATCGGCCCGGTGCGCATGAACCAAAAGAGGCATTTCCCGGGTTAACACTTTAAAGATGGAAAGTAGTTTGAAATCATCTTCCTGCTCTTTGTCTTTCTTGTCCATTTTTTTGGCTGCATTATAAAGGGCTTCTCGCAGTAGACCGGCGTTGGCCATTCTGGTAAAAGGGCTGCGTTTTAGTTCTCCGTAAACCCGTTTGGGATTCTCGCCTAAGGCCGCTTTTAACCCAAAAGGGTTTTTATATACCATGGCACTCATATTCGCTGCCAGGCTTTTTAGAAATACTGCCTGACCACCTATGATATTGGCGCTGCCTGGCATACTTAAGGCCCGGGTGACCCCGCCTTTCAAAGCATCGGAAAAAGCCAGGTCTGCAAAATTTATGCCATCCAGGGCCTGTAATTGGGGTGTGATGGGATCACTGGTCTCGTTGACATCATCACCCTCAACACGGTAAATCTCTTCGGCTAAACCGATATGGGTGTGGGCATCAATAAACCCGGCTGTAATATATTTACCCAAAGCGTCTATCACCTTAAAGCCCTCAGGAACAACCAAGTCCTTGCCCATAGCAACTACCTGTTGGTTTTCTATGAATATGGTTATTTCACCCGGGCCGGTTATTTCGTCTCCGGTTAATAAATGACCTCCCTTAATTGCTAACAAAGCCATCCATCCCTTCATTGTTCTCAAACCATTAAAACGGCTTCCCGGGTTTTTATCCCCAGGCAGTTTCTGTTTCTAATATAGCATGAAAAATAGCCCTGGTCCCAGGGGAAGTACCGGCGGAAAATAAAAAACAGATCCTGCGGGACCTGTTGCAGCAGCTGATCCAAACGGTATGTCGGAAGCAGCCTATGGGTTTATCATTTCACTCAAGCCCAAACTGATGGAAAGGGCCTGTTCAACTTTTTCCATGGTGTCTTCATGTAAAAAGGCAATCCGCTGCTCTAACCTGGTTTTGTCGATGGTTCTGATTTGTTCCGTCAGAATCACTGAATCTTTTTCCAACCCGTATAATTGCGCCTTAAGCTCGATATGGGTAGGAAGCTTGGCTTTGTTGATCTGAGAGGTAATGGCCAAAACAATGGTGGTGGGACTATACTGGTTGCCAATATCGTTTTGCACCACTAAAACCGGTCGCATTCCTCCCTGTTCAGAACCTACGACCGGGTTAAGCTGAGCATAATAAATCTCACCGCGCTTGATCATCTATGTTTCACTCCACCAATTTTTCTAATCCGTTAAGCAAGGCTTCTTCATCAATATTACAGGTGTTCCGGGTCAGGGTAAGATTGATTTCTGCCATTTCTTTATAGCCTTTTTTCATCTGTTCTTTGATCAGGTTTTTTTTCCGCTCCCCCAGGTAATAATGAATGGCTTCCCTTAATAACTGACTGCGATTCTTTTTTTCCAAGAAAGCCGCTTCATCAAGCTCTGATAACATTTTTGGGGAAAGTGTAATAATAATTCTTTTTGAGGCAGGCAAAAACAGCACCCCCACTTTCTATCTGGCTATATTTTATTATATGGTTTGCCCGCTCCTTAGACAATGCCTCGGAGCAATTATATCCCAACAGGGTTAGTATAGGTATACCCGGGGCACGCGCGCACTGACCTTACATACAATTTCATAATTGATGGTTCCCAAGATTTTAGCCAAATCATCGGCTGTAATCTGGTCCTGGGGGGTGCCAAAGAGTATAACCTCGTCTCCGGTCATTACCTGGTCTAAAGCACTTACATCTAACATGCACTGATCCATACATATATTACCGATAACAGGTACTTTCACACCTTTAATTGAAGCCCAGACCCGGTTTGATAACAAGCGGCTATACCCATCAGCATATCCGGCGGGAATGGTGGCTATCCGAGTCCTTTTGTCTGCCCTGAAGGTGCGGCCATAACTGACCGATTGTCCCGGTTCTAAAAACTTAACCATGGAAACTCTGCTTTTTAGGCGCATGGCCGGGATAAGGTCCAAGATTTCCTGGTTAACATCCGGTGATGGCTGCAATCCATATAAAGTAATCCCGGCTCGCACCATATTGTAGCGGGAAACCGGTACTTCCATGGCAGCAGCACTGTTAGCCGCATGCTTGAGGTCAAAATGTACTCCCCGTGCCTCCAGCTCCCCAATAAAGGCCTCGAATAAAGCTACCTGTTCAAGAGTATAGGTTTTATCTGCAATATCAGCCACTGCAAAATGTGTGAGTATGCCTTCCAACTCAATCCCGGGCATGCGGCTAATCCTTTCTATGGCTTCCAGAGACTCCTCATTGGGGATAAATCCCAATCTTCCCATGCCGGTGTCTATTTTGACATGGACTTTCACATTACCCGCTTGTTCCCGGGCCAAACGACTGAAAGTTGCCGCTGTCTCCAGGTCAATAATGGTTACAGCAATATCGTGGCTTATAACTTCGGGTGCATATTCCCCTTCCAAATAGCCCAGGATTATTATCGGCAGTTCTATTCCTGCAGCCCTTAAACACAATGCTTCATCCAGACGCGCCACTCCCAGGGCTTCCACCCCCTGCTCCTGGCAAATTTGGGAAATGGGAATGATGCCATGACCATAGGCATTGGCCTTTACCACCGTCATCAGCTTGGTTCCCGGGGGTAAAATTCCCCGTATCCTCTGAATGTTATGCTTAATGGCATGCAAATCGATTTCTGCCCAAATGGGCTTATGTTTACCCATGCTGCTTCACCAGCACTTTTAAAATGTCATTGCGGGTGATAATACCCACCAGTTTCCCTTTGGAAACCACCGGCACCCGGTTAATTTTTTCATCTTGCATTACTTCGACGATTTCACTGATCTTCGTGTCTGCCTCGGCCACGTATACTTTCTTGGTCATAGCATCTTTGACCTGAACCGCTAAATATTTTTTCAAGGTTTTATTGAATTTAAGCGGGTTTTCTAAAAAAATGATGCTGTCAAACAGGGTCAGGTAAAAAGGTACTTTTATATCTCCAGCTTTAGTAATTAAATCTCGTTCGGTGATAATACCAATGACTTTGTCCTCCTGGTCTATAACGGGAATACCACTGATCTTGTTCTCCACCATAATCCGGGCTACGTCTTCGATCAGGTCCTCGGGGCGGGCATAGATCACTTTGGGAGTCATAATATCTTGTGCCAGCATAAATATCCTCCTTTCATCATGCATACTCATAACTGTCATTGATTGCTTTATATCTAAGTAGTTCATCACTTATGCACTTCATTATATAAAGAGATGATTATCCTTCAAATTTCTTGATAACTCCGGGTAAATGGTTAATAATATCGCCGGCGATTAACCCTCTCTGCCCCAGACTAACTGCCGCTTCATCACCGGCCAGGGCATGTAGGTAGACGCCCACAACCGCAGCATGCTTTACCTGCATGCCCTGGGCAATGAAACCGGCAATGATTCCCGATAAAACATCCCCGCTGCCGGCTGTCGCCATCCCGGGATTTCCCCTGATGTTTAAGAAAACCTCTCCACCAGGTGCTGCAACTAAGGTTTTATTGCCTTTCAGCACTACCGTTACCCCCCATTCCCGGGCTGCTTCCCGGGCAATTTCCAACCGCTGGGACTGGATTTCCTCAATGTTTTTGCCGGTCAGACGGGCCATTTCCCCGGGATGAGGAGTGATCACGATCGGTACTTGCCGTGATGCCAGTATACCTACATCTTTTTCCAGGGCATTGAGGCCGTCAGCATCAATTAATACCGGAATTCCTGATCGTTTTAAAATAGCCCGTAACAGGGCATTGGCCTCAGAAAACCTGGACATGCCGGGACCCACCACGCAAACAGATACCGTGTCCAATAAATTTTCAATCGCGGGCAAGGCTTCCAGGGCTATGGTTGTCTGGCTGGTTTCTTCCAGGGGCATCGTCATAAGCTCCATTCCGGCATGATCTATTATAGGCATAAGCGATTCCGGAAGTGCCGCTGTTACTAATCCTGCTCCTGAGCGTAATGCCCCATAAGCAGCCATGATAACCGCCCCGCTCATTCCCGGTGAACCTCCTATTACCAGCACATGTCCATAGGTTCCTTTATGGGATTCAGGCGAACGGGGTTTAAAAAAAGACTGTACCAATTCATCATCAATAAGATTCAACCCTATATTTTCATCCCGGCATAACAAGCGTGGGATTGATATATCGGCCACGGTCAGATGCCCGGCGAATTCCCGGCCCGGTTCCAGCAAGAGGCCCGGTTTGGGCAAGGCAAAGGTTATCGTATGCCTGGCCCTTATGGCCTCTCCGTGAACTCTCCCGGTGTCTGCTTCCACTCCCGAAGGAAGATCAAGAGCCAAAACAAGTTTTGCCAGTTTGTTTACCAGGCATACAATGTTGGCCGCATGCTCCTGCAATATCCCTTTAAATCCAATGCCATAGATGGCATCGACCACCAGGTCTGCTTTTAGCAATGCCAGTTCCAGGGCATATAAGTCTCCCTCCCCCTGCAACCAGGTAATGTTACCACCCGTCTTTTGTAAAATCAACAAATTGGTCCGGGTATCTATGCTCAATTCTTCTTCCTGTGCCATGATAAAAGTATCTACCCAGGCTCCTCCATTCATTAAATGCCGGGCTGCCACCAGCCCATCACCGCCGTTATTGCCCGGGCCGGCTATGATTACGATCCTCATAGTCTTAATTTCCCCCGCTAACAGCTGCAGAACCAGATCAGCACTTTTGATCCCGGCATTTTCCATGAGGACCAGCGAGGGGATGGCGAATTCCATCGTAGCCCGGCGATCAATTTCCCGCATCTGGGCAGCGGTAACAATTTTCATCCTGCATCATTCCTTCCTGGCAATAACAGCTGCAATCGCCTGCTTTTTTCCATGGGATAAGCTAATGGATATATCGGTTAATTTCAGCCGGGATGCCATAGCATAAGCACCTGCATACAGCTTTAATTGTGGTGCACCATAGGCATCGGGCAAAATTTCCAGGTCATGAAAGCGAAATGTTTTCATTAAAAGGGGGTCCAGCTTTAGAAATGCTTCTTTGGCAGCAAAGCGTGCTGCCAAAGAAGGATATGGGTTTTTCTTTTGCAGACAATACTGTAACTCCCCCGGGGTATAAACACGGGATAAAAACCGGGTGCTCCGGTTGGCAGCGATTTCTATTCTTTCTATATCCACAATATCGATCCCAATCAGCAAGCAGATCACCTTCTTTATATCATTATTTTAACGGGGATCTTTATAAAAGGGAACATCCAGGTTCTTCCGTTTAGGCATCACGGTATGCGGTAGCAGTCCCCTTGCTTGTTATAGATGGCAAGGAACTGCTTGCTTATAATGCTGTCAAAATACGCCAATAATTAATCCGGCCACGGCAAAATATATTAGCAATCCTAAGACATCCGTGATCGAGGTAATCAGGGGGTTACTGGCCACCGCCGGGTCTATTCCAAAGCTGGTCAACAGAAAAGGAAGGGTCATGCCGATGATATTGGCCGCTACGATAACCAGCATCATGGTGAGCCCAACGATCAAACCAATTTCCATCCCTCCCCGGACGTAACCGAACATGGATACCAATAATCCCAGGGAAACCCCGAGAAAAGCACCTACTACTATTTCTTTTACAAAAACCTTAAACCACTGGTTAATATATACATCACCGATGGCCAGGGCTCGAACCATAAGGGTAGCTGACTGGGCACCGGCATTACCTCCGCTCCCCATCAGTAAGGGAATAAAGACCGCCAGGGCGATGATCTGGTGTAGAGTATCCTCATAAACGGCAATAACCCCGGAAGATAAAAGACCAACAAAAGCCAGGATCATGAGCCAGCCGATCCGCTTGCGGTATAGTTCGGGAACAGTGGCTTCCTGGTAGCTCATTTTCAGGGGTGCAACCGCAGCCCCTTTATGGAAGTCTTCTGTGGCTTCTTCCTGGGCCACGTCCATAACATCATCAAAGGTCACTACCCCAATCAAAACGCCACCGGAGTCTACTACGGGAAGGGCAAATACGTCATACTTCTGCATGGTATGAACAGCATTTTCCCTGTCTTCAAAGGCCGATAGTCTGACAAAGGAAAGTCCCATCAACTCTTCCACTTTGCTTTGGGGATCAGCCAGGATTAAACGGTGGAGTTCAATGGCATCTAAGAGCTTCCAAGCATCATCGGTGACATATATGGTGTTTAGGGTTTCACTTTTCTTGCCTTTCACCCGGATACGCCTCAGGGCTTCCTCAATTGTCCAGTAAGGTCTTATGGCTACATAATCCGGGGTCATTAAGCGTCCTACGCTCTCTTCAGGATAGCCCAGCAGAAGACAGGCCTCTTTCAAATCCTGCGGACTCAGAAGGTTCAATAACCTCTGGGTAGCCTGGCCGGGTAATTCCTCAAATAATGTGGTCCTATCATCAGGTCTCAGGTTGGCCAAGAGAATGCGGGTCTCCTCATCGCTTAAATCTTTTAGCAGGGTGTTTTTCTGTTCTTTATCCAGGTAGGAAAAAACTTCTGCTGATATTTCCCGGGGCAGGATGCGAAAAAACAATACCCGGTCGGATTTATCCAGTCCAATTACCGCATCGGCAGTATCCGGGATGGGCCAATCAGACCAGGCCTGTTTTCGTAGTTCTCGCCAATCTTGTCTGTCAATTAGTTCCTTTATAATGGGCTTAATATCACTCATGTTCCCCCCCCTTTTATGCGAATCATAAAAAATCTGGGATTTTTAGCAGGTAGGACCCAATCCCATTGTAGCACCAGCAAATCCAAGGCACAAGCAGACATGTCCCTTATATAGAGCAGGTTTTTCCTTAAACCTCTAGCAGGAATTTGAACAAGCTAGTATAATGAATTTAATTCAATGGTGGTCTGACCATCAGGTCACCGGGCAGTTGGAAAGTGGGCTGTTTATTGATGGATTCGACCTGGACTTTTACCCGGCTGGTCATTATTACGGGAAGCTTTGGCAGCGGAAAAAGCGAATATGCTATTAACCTGGCCCTGGAGAGGGCACAAACGAATTGTATTGCCAATATGACCTTGGTGGACCTGGATTTAGTAAATGCCTATTTTCGCGTCCGGGAAGTCCGGCAATTACTTGAAGATCGCCAGGTTCAAACCATCGTTCCCCGGGAAGATGTTCTGCATTCTGATCTTCCCATCCCAGGGCCCGGAATTGCGGCCCTGATTAAAAACCTGGAAATGAATGTTATTATTGATGTCGGTGGTGACGATATGGGAGCTACTGCTCTTAGAGGTTACCGGGATTGTATTTTGGGAGTGGACCATGATATATTGTTGGTCGTTAATCCCTATCGCCCTTTTACCCATACCATAGAAGATATCCACACCATGAAAGAGGAAATTGAATACCGGTCCGGCCTGAAAATAAATGGCGTGGTCAGCAATCCAAATTCCGGCATATCCACAAATATCGATTCTTTGTTAGCCAAACATGAATTGGTAAACCGGGCAGCAGAACTAATGGCTCTCCCTATGGTAGAGATCCTGGTATACCGTGATTTATTCCGGGAACATCAAAAATTATTCTCTGATTTTCCCTGTAGGGTAAGACCGATTGATATTTTCTTAACCCCGGGATGGTTATTGAAACAACAAAAGGAGGATGGAAAAAAGCAGTGACCAGAGTGATTTTTAATGAAGAAAGATGCAAAGGTTGTGGCCTTTGCATACAATTTTGTCCCAAAAGCATCATGTATTTAAGTGAGCAACGGAATCGCCTGGGCTACAATTACGCCATCATTGACGACATGGCCGGCTGTACCGGCTGTGCCATCTGTGCACTGATGTGCCCGGAAGTCATTATTGAGGTAGTAGAGGAGGCCGCGGTATGAGTGAAGTAATCTTGATGAAAGGCAACGAAGCGATCGGTGAAGCAGCGATACGCGCCAACTGCCGCCATTTTTTCGGATACCCTATAACCCCTCAAACCGAAGTCCTGGAATACCTGGCCCGGCGCCTGCCGGAAGAAGGTGGGGCTTATGTCCAGGCAGAAAGTGAAATCTCTGCCATTAATATGGTATTTGGAGCTTCCTGTGCCGGGGCCAGGGTTATGACAGCTTCATCCAGCCCTGGCATCTCCCTGATGCAGGAAGGTATTTCTTATATTGCTTCCGCCCAATTGCCTGCCGTAATCATAAATATTATGCGTGGAGCACCCGGTCTTGGGGGTATACACCCCTCCCAGGCAGATTATTTCCAGTCGGTAAAAGGCGGGGGACATGGAGATTACAAACTCATTGTCCTGGCTCCTTCTTCGGTTCAGGAGCTCATTGACCATACCATGCTGGCCTTTGAACTGTCAGAAAAATATCGCACCCCGGTGATGGTGTTCGGCGACGGCATGTTGGGACAAATGATGGAACCGGTGGTCTTTCCGGATTATCTGCCTCCACCGGTGGATCGCCCCTGGGCAACTACAGGAATGGAAGGGCGGGGGCCCAATATCGTTCATACCCTATACCTACCTGCCCCGGATCTGGAAAATCACTGTCACCGCTTATTTGATAAATATAGGGATATTGAAGCCCGGGAAAAACGATCCCAGGAATATTTTACCGATGATGCGGAAATCCTGGTAGTATCTTACGGTATCGCCAGCCGGGTAGCCCGGGCCGGAGTGGAAATGGCTCGGGAAGCAGGAATTAAAGCCGGTCTTTTCCGCCCCATCACCCTGTGGCCCTTTCCGGATCTGCAATTACAGGCAGCCGCCAAGCAGGCGCGCCTGTTAATCAGTGCTGAGATCAGTATGGGACAAATGATTGAAGATGTTCGCTTGGGGATCAGAGATAAGGTTCCGGTGAAGCTTTTTAACCGGATTGGTCTGGTGCCCAACCCGGACGAAATATTTGAATTTATTAAGGCTGAAGCCGGGGAGGTGAGCAAAATTGGCTAAAATAAAAGGATATCAAAGACCCCAGACGCTTCACGACAAGCCCTGGCATTTCTGCCCCGGTTGCCACCACGGGATTGTACATCGCCTATGTGCTGAAGTGGTAGAGGAGATGGGACTCCAGAGTCAGACCATAGGAGTCGGCTCAGTGGGTTGCGGAGTTTTTTCCTATAATTATTTTAATTTTGATGGTATCGGTCCTTCCCATGGCAGAGCCCCTGCTGTTGCCACCGGGGTGAAAAGGGTCTTGCCCGATAAGCTGGTATTTACTTATCAGGGTGATGGGGATCTAGCAGCCATCGGTACCACCGAGATGGTCCATTCCGCCGTCCGGGGAGAAAATATCACCATTATTTTTGTAAATAATACCTTATACGGCATGACCGGTGGGCAAATGGCTCCAACGACCCTCATGGGACAACAGACCACAACCACTCCCCGGGGCAGAACCCGGGAACAAGCGGGTTATCCCATGAAAGTTTGTGAAATGCTGGCTACCATGGACGGTTCAGCCTATATTGCCCGTACCGCAGTCTTTAACCCGGCCCAGGTATTAAAAACCAAAAAAGCAATCCGCAAGGCTTTTGAAACGCAAATGGCCGGGTTGGGTTTTAGCTTGGTAGAAGTGCTTTCCGCCTGTCCTACCAACTGGGGTATGAATCCCCTGGAAGCTCTGGACCATGTTAAAGATAATATGCTTCCGGTTTATCCCCTGGGAGAGTTTAAACTTAAAAAGGAGTGATCTGATGTGAAAAGAGATTTTGTAATGGCAGGATTTGGAGGTCAAGGGGTTCTTTCCATGGGCTTGTTTTTAGCATATGCAGCGATGATTGAAGGAAAAAAAGTATCGTATGTGCCTTCCTATGGAGCAGAAATGCGAGGAGGAACCGCCAACTGCACCGTTACCATTTCGGACCGGGAAATCAGTTCGCCCGTGGTAGCCCACCCCCAGAATGTTGTAGTTATGAACCATCCCTCCCTGGAAAAGTTTGAGCCCATGCTCAAATCAGGGGGATTGTTGCTGGTAAATGGTTCACTGGTACACCAGGATGTACAGAGAAACGATATACATGCCCTGGTAATTCCCTGCCAGGAATTAGCCAATGAGATCGGTTTTCCCCAGGGTTCCAATATGATTATGCTGGGGGCCTTACTGGAACTGACAAAAATTATTGATAACAACCATATTTACGACTATCTGGTTAAGACGTTTAAAGGCAAATATATGGATAAGATGCCCTTAAATATAAAAGCCATGCAAACCGGCATGGATTATGTAAGAAAACGTGATGTCAAAATTCTGGAGATTGCCTAAGCTGTATTCTTTGTTTTTAGCCTGCAGGTAAATGTTCATGATGGGTTCAAAAACTCCATTTCGTGGCTTAAAATAGTTTCTAAAAACCGGACACACGATGAAAAGATTACATGACCTGCCTGATCATGGATTATTGCGTATGAAAGAGATAAGGACAGCCTGTTTGAAAATGCGGGCCGATCTCATCTTATTAGCCAGGAAAGAGGTGCCTTGCTTGGGATTTCAAGCGATTAAAACCAAAAAAATATATGAGGAAATCGTAGAACAGCTTAAAGGCATGATCACTAAGGGGGAGTTGAAACCGGGTGATAAACTTCCATCAGAAAGGGATATGGCTGAAGCTTTGGGTGTCAGCCGTACTTCCGTCCGGGAAGCTTTAACTGCATTGGAAGCTATCGGGATTCTAGCGGTGCGTTCCGGTGAAGGAACCTTTGTCCGCCAAACCAATATTTCTGAAACCTTTGAACCTTTAGCCCTGGTCCTAGCCGTTGAAAGAAATCCGGGAGCACAAATGATGGAAGTCCGAAGGGTTTTGGAAACCGAATCAGCTGCCCTGGCCGCCCTAAGGGCTTCTGAAACCAATCTGGAAAAAATCAGAGACAATTTACATAAAATGAAAACTGCCACCAGTGTTGCCTCGGCCGTGGAATATGACCTGAAATTTCACTTCTCTATTGCGGAAGCCACACAGAACACGATATTATTGCGAATTATGAATACTGTGGCGGATTTGATGCACCATACCTTCCGCACCAACCGGGAAAAACTATTTGCAGATGCCATCATGGGCCCTCAAATTATTGCTGAACACGAGGCAATATTTCAGGCTATTCTGATCAGAAACCCTGAGCAGGCACGGCAAAATATGCTTGAACACATTAATAATATAGAAGCCGGCATGGATGGAATGATACATTTAGAGTCCCTTAAGGACTGAATTTTTTTGTGAGCATTTTAAAAGGGATTACCGTAAAAAAAGCAAGCACAGCATGCTTGCTTTTTTAATTTTTTGAGCAATGATAAAATCTTTACCCATAACGGAAAATAATGCCAAATCCACCCCGGGGATACTTCCAGCTAAGGGCTGATGAGGGACATATGATTCTGCAGGTGCCACATTCCAGGCACCCGGCACTGTCGAAACTGATTTCTCCATTTTTCATCTTGTATAAATCAGCGGGACAACCATATACACACGGGGTCATGTCGCACTGGG
>PWPP01000063.1 GCA_003558625.1 Syntrophomonas sp. | reverse complement strand
GTGCTCTTCCGATCTCCCCCACGGAAAAGGCTGGCGGGGTTGCAGGATCTATGGTTACTGTTATTGGAGCTAAAGCACGGCCTACCGGCAATTCGATCCCGTCCAGACCGGCCCCGTCAACATACAGGACGATATCGCGGGAAAGGCCTTCCACCGCATCGGCGGCAACCGTCAGGGATATCTCCATGGTGATGGTCTGGGGATTATTCACTCCCACTTCCAGGATGCCCGGCAGCTGGTAGGTAAAAGAGCTCTGATCCAGTTCCGTAATATCTACCGCGATGCTGCGAGTGGCAGCCCGGTCATTTTTAATCATTATGTCTCCGGCCAGTTTTACCCAATCGGGAAAATCGAATTCCAGGTTGCTGCCCTTGGACAGGGAATTAGCCACCCGCTCTTCGATTTTGATCTCGGCGGTGAGAGCATTGGTGTCATAATGCCCGGCCATAAAATCTTTGACTTCAGCCACACTTACATCCACTCCGAAATCCCGGTAGGTGGATTGACCGATGCTGGCAACACTGGTGACATCACCTTGAATGGCGGTCAGGGATACGTTCACCTCACCGAAAGCGGCCTGCCGGGTTACATTGATCCGCGGTCCAATAATAATACTTCCGCGGGCAACCGATGGTGCGGTGATCTCAAATTTTACGATCAGGTCACGGCTGTTGTTGGTAATGGTCAGTTCGGGGATCGTTCCCTGCAGGTTGGTATCCAGAGTAACAGTGGTGTTGGGGTGCCATTCGAAATTAAGGGGCAGGCGCAGCCGGAATTCCTGAATTCCCGGGCGTAGAGCGCCGGCTGCCGTTTCGTCGATAATGATCCTGGCACCTTCCTGGTTGTCCCCCCTGGTTAAGGTTTTGGCGGGACCGGTGCTGGCCGTAGTCCCCCCGGCAGCACCCCGGGCAAAGGCTAAGGTAGAAGCAGAAACAGCACTACCCAGGGGATCGATGGTTACCCGGGCTTCTCCCTCCCCCTGCAGCTCGGTGATCAAGGGCAGGTTAAAATAGCGCTTCTGTTCCACCTGCACCGGATCATACTCCAGTTGCAGCTGCACCGTTAAAGAGGTGTTCGTTCTCTGGGAAAACGTCACTTCATTGACTGTTGCCAGGCTGTTATACAACTGCTCCACCTGGGTGAACATTTCTTGCTGCCACTCGGCATTGACCAGGTTTAAGCGGAAAGAAAAACCCTGGGTGCCAAACTCTCCCGGGTTGTTTTCTTCAATGCGCAACCTGGGAGCATCAGCCGCGGTAAAGGCGTAATCCTCCGCTACCACCGGCACCCGGTCCAGGGTATTGGTGCTGGCAGCACCGGCTCCCCCGATGCCGGCAAACAAAGTCATAACCAGGGCTAAAATAAGTAAAAGAGCTGTTTTCGAGCTTCCTCTTTTTAGTTGAAACAATGATATCCCCTCCTTATTTAAATAGAATAATAACAAATTGCAGGATAAACCAGTAATTTTGCATCCCGGGCTGCATGGCAGCGGCAATCCCCCCTTCCCGCCCTTTATGGGATGATGGTGTGTGAATACATTTCTCTATTTTTAGCATAGCATACATTTCCTCCCTTTTCATTACCATCCTGCCGGGTAGTGGCCTTTTACCGCCTTCAATATACCCTATCTTTATGGTTCAGGTTTAGCAATATCTTCATTATTATAAGAAATATTCTTTCATACCCTATCCCTGCCATAATCAATTTGCGCGGGTCTTACATATAATCTTGCTTGAAAGATCAAGACTCGGCCCCATAAGAGTATTCCGACAGCCGGGGCTTATAGGTCGAACTGCAAGCAAAAAACCGGCTTTCATGATATAATAATCCTGTTTATAGACCTAAAATAGTGCAAAAACTAAAATATTTTACGGATTAAACGACTCCGGCATTGACGCCGCAAAATATACAGAATATTTAATCACGCAAGCGGGAACTTTTTCCCGCTGCCCGGTGTCTAAAGATATGAAACCGGGTAAATCTATGCCTTACATCAAGGAGTGTAAACCTTTGGCAACTGTTAAGGAATTAATAGATAAAGCCCGGGAAAATGACCTGAATGCGTTTGAAGAACTGGTGATAATGTACCAGGATCGGGTTTATTCCCACTGCCGTTACCTGGCCGGAAATCCTGATGATGCCCAGGATTTGGCCCAGGAGGTCTTTGTGCAGGTCTATAAGGGTATTAAATCCTTTCGCCAGGAAGCCAACTTCGGTACCTGGCTGCACCGCATCACATTGAACCACTGGATTAATGTGCAGCGCCGGGGATCTAAAATTAAGACTTTTTCCCTGGACGAACCGCTTCCTTATGAAGATGGGGACATTAAGCGAGAGTTACAGGCTCATGACGATACCCCCCTGGAGAAGCTGGAAAAGATGGAATTCAGCCAGCTGATCCAGTTGATCTTAGCTAAACTCCCGGCTGAGTTCCGAACCGTATTAATTTTACGGGAAATGGAAGGCTACAGTTATGATGAGATTGCACAAATGCTAGACTGCTCCCTGGGAACGGTAAAATCCCGCATCAGCCGGGGGCGAAAAGCATTAAAAAAAGAAATCGGACATTGGGAACAAAAACATGGCATAACGTTAAGGGACTAGCGCACCGGCTACTCTAAAGGAAGAGGGATACCATGAATTGTTTTGAAGCCAGAGAGCTTTTCTCCCCCCTTATGGACGGAGAAATCAGCCCAAATAAAATAACAGCTCTGGAAGCACACCTGGCTGTATGTGAAAGCTGTCAACAGGAATGGCAGGAATGGGAAGCCATATCCTCGGCCCTGAAAAACACAGCTTTACCAGTCTTCCCTGCACCTATAGGTTTCAGCGCCCGGGTCATGGAAAACATTGTGCCAGAGGGGCAGCAGAACCGGAAAGGCGCCGCTTTCTATCATAGCCGTCCCTGGCACCGTTTTATCGTAGGCCTAGCTGCGGCCCTGCTGTTAGTCATTGCTTCAGCCGTGGTCATGCCTGCCAATATGGCCCAAATCGCCGACAATATTATTACTGCCATCCGGGTGGAACAACCGGCCGAAAAACCCGGGACTCCCCCCCCTTTGGCTCCGGTCCTAACAGGCCCGGATGAGAAGATGCCGGCTGAACCCGCTGGCGAAGAGCAGGAAATGATCACAGCAACAGAGGAAAACCAGGAGGAAGGCATAGACGCCCCGGCAGTTTTGGATAAGCCTGCCGAACAAAAAGAAGAACGCCTGACTATCGCGGAAAATAACAGCCAGATCCAAAACGGGGAAACCATATCAGCAGCAACCAACAGACCGGAACGGGAAGCGCCCAGGGAGTTCCTGAAGAAGGAGCGGGTCATCACTACCACCCTGCTGGTGTTAAAAATCTCCGATCCCCTGGCCACCCAGGACCGGGCCAACTTGGCCGCGGCCAATGCCGGAGCACGGATCCAGTTTCTGGGGCAGCAGTCCAGCAACAGCCAAACCTATCTGGCCAGTAAAATCACCGTTTTGAGCCAGCAAGCCGGCAGTCTCTTAAACCAGCTGAGCCAGATGGGTACAGAAGTGGAACGCAAGGTGGAAAAGAAGGATTTGACCAACCAGTTCGCCGAGACCCTGGAACAATACCGGGCTCTAGTCAGCCAGCGTGACAACCGTGAAGGTGCCGACACTGACAGCCAGCTAGAGGAGCAGATCCGGACGCTGGAAAACAAACTGATCACATGGGACCAGGAAGCAGAAACAGCCACCATCGTGTTATGGCTGCAGAGATAAATCCCCTTTTTTGAAACCAGGGATCAATAAATAAAACAAAAAAAAGACCGGTTTGAAGGCAAAGGTTAAACCGGTCTTTTTTTGTCCGCAATGTCCGTCTGATGAGATGGTTGAAACTATTATAAACCCAGGGGACAAAACCCCGTCAGAACGCCACCTTGCGCCTAGTCTATCATTTAATAAAGCGGCGGCAAAAATCCTCCAACACCATGTTTTTTTCCTCCCGGGAAATAGCCCCCAGCTTCCATGCCGTCTCCAGGGCTCGGGTTATATTCCTGAATTCTATGATGACGACCGGATCTTCCCCGGGAATATACTGCAAAAACAGGTCTACATC
>PWPP01000013.1 GCA_003558625.1 Syntrophomonas sp. | reverse complement strand
CCGGGCAGCCCTGGGGGTTATTGTAGCCTGTGCCACAGCCGGTATCATAATTGGCGTGGTTACAAAAACGGGATTGGGGTTAAAACTGGGTTCGGTGTTAATCGATCTGGCCCGGGGTTATCTTCTTCCCACCCTGTTTTTCACCATGATCACTTCTATACTCCTGGGTATGGGAGTTCCCACAACCGCCAATTATGTTATCACGGCCACCATTGCCGCTCCCATTTTGATCCAGATGGGCGTACCGGTTCTGTCAGCGCATATGTTTGCCTTTTACTTCGGAATCATTGCCGATGTTACCCCCCCGGTAGCCCTGGCGGCGTTTGCCGCTTCCGGCATTGCCCGAAGCAATCCTATGACTACAGGGGTTAATGCGTTCAAATTGGCTATTGCTGCCTTTATTATTCCCTATATATTTGTCTTATCCCCCGGATTACTGATGATTGACACTACTCTGCCTAAAATGCTTTTAATCCTGCTTACTTCTATTACCGGTATGATCGGAATTGCTGCCGCTTCTATCGGTTATATGCTTACCTATACCAAATGGCCGGAAAGAATCGTATTTTTTGTCGGGGGGTTATTGATGATAAATCCGGAATTATACTTAGACTTCATCGGATTGGCTCTACTGACCCTGGCTCTCGGGGTCCAGTTATATCGCCAGCGGAAAGAGCAGAAGGCAGATCAGAAGCGGGGCCTTTAACGGATCAGGGGGAGGCAGAAGCGTGGTCTTCTTTGGTTTGCCGGATGCGTTGCCCGGCAGCCGCAAAATAATCTTCATCAATCTCAAAACCCAGGAATTTTCTCTGCAGACCCAGGGCGGCAACTCCGGTAGATCCCACTCCCATAAAGGGGTCAAAGACCAGGTCTCCGGGATTGGAAGCGATCTTAATGATGTGTTTCAACACTCGGAGCGGTTTTTGGGTGGGATGGGTGGGGTTCTTCCATCTTTCTTTGCCCATACATATCGGGGTTTCGATAAAATTGTGCATTTCGTTTTGCCTGGTGAAATTCCAGGTATGCCCTTTGTTCCACATACAGATAATCAATTCACAGCTGTTAAGGAAACCGGCCCGGCGCACTTTGGGTACGGGATTGGTCTTGTGCCAGACCATAAACTGAAAGGTGTCGAACCTGGGATCAAACACTTCATGCCATTTTCCCAGGAGATTATAGGTGCAAAAGACAAAAATGTTACCGCTTGGTTTCAAGATTCTGATAAAATCATCTTCCACTTCCCGGGGACTGAAAACCGTTTGATCCCAGGGGGCCAGATCATTATTGATATCTTTGCGCCAGTTGAACTTTAAATTCCCGGTTGAATACTGGCTCAGATTATATGGCGGGTCAGTCAGAATCAGGTCCACAGAAGCATCGGGGATTTGCCTGATATACGCAAAATAATCTCCTCGGATGATATGGCTGTCTTTAATTGTGGTAACATCCATTGGCTGCAAACACGAATCCCCCTTCAAGCCCTGTGATATCCATGCCGGACATGGGTTCAAACCATCATCGCTTACATCATTATTATAGCAGGTTATAGAATATAATGGGGTTTTGGTGATCTTCAGGTCATCCCCCCCAAAAAACTACCGCCCCCAGGAAGCGGCGGTCAGGTCATCATTTATCCTCTTTCTTTTCCGGTTTTAACTTGGTGATCAGTTCCGGCAGCATGGCGACTACATGATCTAAGGAGCCTTTCCCGGTCAGGGGTAGGACAGACACTTCATCATTTTTGATAATCATGACCGCGGTCGGGGTGATTTTACCGCCAACCCCGGCACCGCCCCCCGAACCGTCATTCCCTTTTTCGTCTTTGCCGGAACCTGTGCCAGTACCTGCTCCGAAAGAAATACTGATGATGGGAACTATGGTTACATTGCCCATGGTAATGGGTTCACCTATCACCGTTTCCGTGTTTAAGATGTCCTTAAGCTTTTCCAGCAGGGCGCTGATGTTTTGGGTTAAATCCACTTAATCTCCCTCCTTTCATCCTTTTTATGATAGTAAAACTCCCCTTAGCGTTCCTGGGCTGCGCCGGGGGAAAATTTATTTTTCCGTTTACCTGATTTATAGAGTTCATAGATGAAGGTCCTTCCCAGTTTGGAGACCATGAAACGGAGTATGCGATATATGAGATATGCCGGGATGATTCTGCCCCCGGTTTCCAGGTCTATTTCACAATACGCTTCATCCCAAACCGGGTTGATGCGGATGTCAAAATGGGCAGTAAGATGCATCAGAAAGTTGATCGCACCCATTAGATAGCCCGTATGATTGGGCTCCTCAAAGCCAATGGTGGCATAAAAATTAAGGTATTTGGGGCGCAGGTGCTGCAGCAGGTCCGCTAGGAGCTCCAGAAACAGTTTGCCTAGTTTCTTATTAAGGAACAGACGAAAATCCATCCGCGATTTCCCGGCCTTTGAAGCCGGTTTTTTGCTTTTATCCCGCTGGGGAGAGCGTTCCTTTTTGTCTTCCGATTTCTTCAGGTTCCAGGATAGACCCAGAAAGCGGATGTTCGATTGGGCCTGGTTGAACCGGTAAGAATAGGTGAAAGTATAAATATTGCCTCCCCCCACCTGCAGGGATAGGGCCTGATCATTTTCATCATATTGAGCCCGAACCCGGTATCTAATGGGCAGCAGAAGAAAGACCAGAATAATTCCTGTCAAAAACAGTATGAGGGCTAAAATAAAATACAAGAGATAACCAAGCATGACGCACCTCTATATTGCAAGGCCTCTATAGAATATACACCGGTAAAACGCAAAAAGTTGCACTCCCCGGCAGGGAATAAAAAGACAGATATGGATTTTTATCCAAACAACGTGTGTCTATTATAAAACAAAATGCTTATAAAACAAAATGCCTGCAAACGATCAAACCAGACCAGAGCGATTTTTGCGGGATCAGTTGCCACAACCGCAGCGGTCAGAAACAACAGGGCCCGAATCAATCAGGAGTTCGGATAGAAATTCTTTATACCAGTAGCTATAACAATAATAGAAAACATATGCAAACGAGGTTTTCTGAAGTGAGGAGGCCTATGCTGGGACGGTTGCCCTATTTGAGAAAGATCACGCGGTATTTATATCAGGATAAAATCCGGGCTGCGACTGGCAAAAGGGCGTCTTCTCCATTATTGTTCCCGGGAGGCAAAATCCCGAATGCTGCGATCACCTGGGAGCAGCGATTGGGTGCGCAAGACCCTTGTACTTTATGGTAGAGTAATATTATGATCCGGTATGCCCGGAGCAGGAGATGCTATGTTCATATTGGCCGGTTGCGCTTGTCTAAAGGGGGGATTTGAGGTTGGATTTTATAGCCATTGATGTGGAAACAGCCAACCGGGATATGGCATCCATTTGCCAGATCGGTCTGGTAAGGTACCGGCAGGGGGAACTGGTGGAAGAATGGATGACCTATGTTAACCCGCAGGATTATTTTCATGGGTTTAATATCAACATCCATGGCATACAGGCAGCAATGGTACAAGATGCTCCCACCTTTGGTGAAATCGCAGAGAAACTCTATGCATTTTGTGACCGGCATATCGTGGTATCCCACACCGGTTTTGACCGGGCTGCCATCTGCCGGGCAGCAGAAAAGCATGATCTGGTCTATCCCGACTGGGTGTGGCTCGATTCGGCCCAGGTGGTGCGCAGAGTCTGGAAGCAGTTTTCCCGCCGGGGCTACGGGCTTAAGAACATCTGCAGCCATCTGGGATATGAATTTACCCATCATGATGCACTGGAGGATGCCAAAGCCGCTGCCCATGTGATGCTTAAGGCCATGGAAGTCAGCCGGCTGAATCTCAATGATTGGCTGAAAAAAAATGGTGTACCCAGCCGGCAGCATTTTCGCCGGTAAAGAGACCCTATCGTAAAGATCCCAACCATTATTTCGCAATCGCATGTATGAGGAAAGAAAAAACTATGCGAGGAATATATGATTCTGGCCATTCCCATCATTTTTACATTATCCCAATTATGCATGTTCCATCTTGTCCCGGAGGGGGTGATTTGGATGTTGAGAATTATAGGCGTCATAGTAGTAAGCTATGCCATATATTTTATTATTACCAGATTCCTTTAATCGTTTTTCATAGCCTTTGTCATCTGGGAGCAGTAAATTGGATAACATTGTAAAATCCTGTGCGCAGGAATATAATTGATCTTAAGAAAATCAATATTTTGATCCATTATTTCTTTGGTGTTAATGTAGTGGGGGTGAGTTTCTGGAACATTTACTGATGTCGACTGGGATATGATATGATTATAGAGTAGATAAAAAGGTGTGATGCAATGTGATGCAAGGTATTGAGAAGCCTGACCCGCTACCAAAGATCCAGTAAGTTTATCGGGGAAGTGGTGCGGCCGTTGCTAACGCACGAAAACCAATAAGGAGGGTGTTATTAATGAATTCCGAAGAACAACTGAAGCAAAACATAGCCATGGGTCAAGAATACGTAGAAAAAATATGGGATATGTGGCGATTAACCCTGGGGAGCTTTTCCTGGAGCCAGGAACAGATTGAAAAGGTGGCCGAAAAATATTTTGAGCAACAAAAAATGCCCCGGGAAGAACAAATGAAGATAATTGAGGAATTGATGAACCAGGCCCAGAAGAATCAGAGCCAGATGCAGAAGATGATTGAAGAAGCAGTCATAGGAGCGTTTGAAAACATAAAAATGCCCTATAGCAGTACCATAGACGAGCTTACCAAAAAAGTTGAGGAGCTTTCCAAAAAAATAGAAACTTTATAAATTGGAAGCATGTTTGCCAATTACACTCATGCCGGGGATTATAGGATGTGGTTATGGATATTATATTCATAACCACATTATGTTATAGTGGACTTGGGCAAAAGGGAGTGTAGAGATGATCGAGGATGCGAAGAAGGTTAAACCAGAGGATTTTATGGAAGAATTATACAGAACCATAGGTAGACTTGAAATAAACCGGGATATGTATGCTAAAGCCGAAGAAGCCTGGGAACAGGCACTTAAAGAAATGATCACCAGCCAGACTTTTTTACAGATATTGAATCCAATCAGAGATTACCAACGGGCCTCTGAAATAATTAATCAGCAAAGTGTAGACAAATACCTTGGAAAGTACCCGCTGCCCAGCGAAAAGGACATAACTCGGGTGGCAGAATTAATTATTTCCCTGGAGAGCAAAGTAGATGATTTTGGCGATTATTATTCCGATCACATAAACAGCATGGCTGCCAGTTTAATTAAAACTGCGGAACGCCAAAGTAAAATTATGGAAGAAACCCGTGAATTAATGAACGATGTTGCAGAATTAAAACATCATGTAATCGAAATGAAAGCCATCATGAAGTCTTTAGCTGCAGGGTTCTCCCGGCAGGGAGAAAAAACCTGAGCGTACACGCACATCCGTAAATTTCTTTCCCCCTAACCAAAGACAACTTCAGGCCGGCACCAAATGGTAAATGTGTTCCTGCCAACAAATATTCTAATAAAAAATCTGGCTCAGGAGGACAGCAAACGGCTACTCTTTTTCCATGGCAAAATTAGCAAAGCTGAAAATAGCGGTTATGATCATTGTGATCCAGCAAATAAAAGCAAAAGGTGCATAAGTTAGGGCATCTACGCCGAGGACGGCCAGTATAAACACCCCACTGGTATTCCAGGGAACGAGGGGAGCAGTTAATGTTCCTCCGCTTTCCAAAGCCCGGGAAAGATTTTTCCGGTGCAAGTTAAGTTTTTTATAGCAGTTTTCATACATTTGTCCCGGCAGGATAACAGCCAGATATTGGTTAGCCCCAATAATGTTTACCATTATGGATGTAGTTAATGTTGTCAATACCAGTCGCCCTTGATTTTTAACCATTTGCTTCATGTTTTTCACTATGACCTCAAGCATTCCGGTGGCATTCATAATACCCCCGAAAGCTAAAGAGAGGATCCCCAGTATAACAACAGAATACATGCTCTCAAGTCCGCCACCGCTAAGCAAGGCATCGATCTGTGATTGATCAGTGGAAATCGAATAGCCATGATATAAATAATGGAGCACATCTTCGACTGCTTGGCCTTGAATAAAAACCTGTACCAGTACACCTAACATCACTCCGGTCAACAGACTGGGAATGGGAGGTGTTTTCTTTACGATCATAGCGATGACGACGCATGGGGGAATCAATAGCCACAGAGAAAATACGAAGTGCTCTTGTAAATACATTTGCAGGTTTCTGGCGGCGACTGCAGAATCTGCACCATCGGCAAAGGAAAAACCGATAAAGGAAAATAACCCCAGTGATAGCAGTGCTGCAGGTATCGTAGTATAAAGCATGTGCTTGATATGATCGTATAAATCAACTTTTACAATGGCAGACGTTAGATTGGTAGAATCTGATAAGGGCGATAGCTTATCCCCAAAAAACGCACCTGAAACGATGGCGCCGGCAACAGGGCCCGCAGGGAGACCCACCCCCTGTCCCATTCCTATGGCTGCAACACCGATGGTGCCGATGGTTGTCCAGGAACTTCCTGTCAATACGGACATAATAATACAAAGCAGTAAAATAGACGGCAAAAACCATTTAGCTACAATAAAATCCAGACCAAAGTATATTAGCGCGGGGACAATACCGCTCGCAATCCATGTACTAATGATCATGCCAATAATCAATAATATAATTAATGAGGGGATGGCCCGGGCAATACTATCCTTCATTCCCTGCTCAATTTCTGGAATGGTAAAACCATAAATGTAGGCAATCAAACCCGCAACCAATCCACCCAGGAGAATGGATAAATGAGGTTCTGTTTCGAATACAAAAACCGATAAAGCCAACGCCGCTGCAGAAATCAGAAGAGGCATTAATGCCAATAGCAATGGAGGAGCTTTTTGGGGTTTCTTTTGTTGAATTTTATCTGCTTTCAAAGGTATCAACTCTTTTTTTCTACATGCTGCATACGTAAGTTTCAATCCCATGTTGCGAGCTATTCTAAAAGCTGCCCATAATTTATGTCCGCTATTTTGCAAGTACCAGCAGCGATCCTCATCCTACGGAGGAAGAAGTGAAAAAAATTACTACAACTGGAACAAGTGGAAAAGAAATTGTACATCTGTTTTTGGCTAAATACGCATGTCGCATCAAAATGAAAACAACATCGACGGCACCCGATAAGCCGCTACCCGTTAGTATGCAAGTTAAAACCTGCGAAGGGAGCAGAAGAAAGGGGTTGTTGATGTCACAGTTACAGCTTACCAGACTTCAGAGGACGATTAAAGGGAGGTCGACCTGGCTCATTTTTTGAAAAAGCCGGCCAACACCAGACCGGGCCAGGCCATACTGATCCTGGGAGCAGGCGGGGTGGCAGTAGAAATCCTGTAATAATATACATACTTCGCTCCGCCGGCCGGCCGCGATTTTATGCCGGATGGGACTTGCACAGCTTCAGGATACATGGAAAAATCAAGTAATGAAGGAAAAGAATAAACAGGAGGTTCTGATAAGATGGAATACGCATTCTATGCCTTTTGGGGAGCCCTGGCTATTATCTTCTTGCTGCTGGGAATTGTAACGTATGTACTTGCAGCAGTGGGGCTTTATACTATGGCGAAAAACAAGAGACTTGAAAATGCATGGCTGGCATGGATCCCATTGATCCAGCTTTATATTATCGGTAAAATTATCGGGCACTTAGAAATCGGAACGTATGATGTGCCCCGGGTAGAGCTGGTGCTGCCGGGTCTGGCTATTGCCGTTGTCGTGCTGGGGGCGGTTCCGCTGGTCGGGACCCTGGTGGTTGTTACCGCATTGATCGTGAGCATCATGGCCCTGTACCGGCTGTACACCATATACCGTCCGGACCAGGCAGTATTCTTCCTGGTAATCAGCATCCTCATTCCCTTCATGGGCCCCGTTTTTATCTTTATCATGCGCCATGACATGCCTTTAGCCTAACTGCCCCTGCCTTGCTTTCATGGCAAAAGAAAAAGATCCCAGGAAAAAGTCTTGCTTTTCCCTGGGATCCCCGTTTTTTGCTGTGGTTCCTCCTACCTGGCAATGAGATCGGACATTCTTTGCAGGGGCCGGTCCAAAATGATGTGCCCCAGGGTTGTGCCGCTTTGTCCTTCAACCAGGATTTGCACCCGGTCAATGGTATCAAAATCCGTCAGGGTATTGACGATGGAAGCCAGGGTCATTAATTCCCCGGCTGTTCCTCCCTGGTGGTTATCAATAAACTCCCGGGAAAAATCCACATAGCAGATACGGTTCCGGATGTTAATATTTAAGAGTTCTGTTCCCGGGGGAATAGAGGTGGTCAAGTTTTCCGCACGGGGCCCGTCTATCAGGGCCAAAATAGCTCCCCGGGCGGTGCGGGAATCCTCGATTAAAAGCGTCCGTACCTCCAGGTGCACCTTTTCGGCAAGCTGGTCAGGAAAATACAGGTTGATCGGAATGTTTTTCAACTCCCCGGAGGTAAAGAGAAAATAACCGGCGGGAAAGCTGGTATCCTCCAACTCCAGAAGTTTTTCAAAAAATACTACCCCGACACCTTCTTTGATCACTCTTACCTCGAAATAATCACTGGCGGTATCCTGGTATTTCACCGTATATTCCTTTTTCCCGTCTGCGGTCAGTTCAATCTTCTGAATATAGGCATTCATTAAAACCGTGTTGCCCTGCCTGTCCGTCACCTGCTCCGGCCAAAATGTTCCAATTTCCAGAGGGGTTTTTATTAGAGTCAGGCGGTCAAATTTTGAATCAAGCATGGCTCGCTCCGTTTTTTCCTGTATCAGGCTGTTACCATCGATGATATAGCGGAGCCTGATATTGCGGTCTATGGTGCTTTCCCCCCCGGAAGCATCCCCCACTTCACCTTCGATAACATAGGTTCTTTTCTGCTCTTCATCGATAATCTGGCGCAGCTCCATTTCATGGCTGTACTCGGCGTAACCGTCATAAAGCCATGTATATCCCAGGATACCGGGGAGCAGTTGAGACAGTTTTTCCCTTTCAAACACCCTGTCATTGATACTGGCCACTTTGGTGTAGGTATTCCACCCCACCTCTTTGTCTAAAAGCTCGGCCACCGCCCGCATAGGAATGTAGGTGGTCCCTTGATACAGAAAATTGTCCGGGGCCACCGGGACTTCGTTTACCTCAATAGCGACCAGGTTTCTGTGCACACTAATCATTTCACTTACACTGGAAGCTGCCGGTGGAATGAGGGTAAACCCGATGAACAAGAGTGCACTTAACAGCCATATCCCATATTTTTTCATATTCCTTCCCCTCCATATCGTATAGTTTGTTCTACCCCCAGTCTGTCCTTTAGCCGGGGGCCAGTCCCCCATAACTCCATCCATGTGATTCCCGCTCCGGAACCCAGGAGGGCCACAAAACATCATCATTGCACCTATTCCGGCGGGGTATTCTGGGCGTCGGGCCCTATGGGAACCCGGGCTCCCTTGCCCACCATGGAAACTTCCTTAGATTTTGCTCTCAACGGATTGTACCTTCTGGGTGATGGAGCCTTCCCGGTCACGCCGGTCATCAATGATGATGCTGGTGCTGACCCGTTGTGCCCCTTCCTGGAAGGGGATTTCATGCATGCGCCGGATGGCGTCTAGGATTTGATCCAGGTCTCCTTCGATGATGGTGCCCATGGCGGTCAATTCAAAGGTGAGCCCGGCACTATGCCGGCGCAGATCCCGGATGCAGGCCGTAACATAAGGGCTTAAGCTGGTACTTGCGGTACCCAGCGGAACAATAGATAGATGAACGATTGCCATAAACGATGCACCTCCTTTATGGTATTAATTATAACAGCTTTCCGTTGCCTGCTTAAGGGAAAATTAACCATTTATGGCTGGAGAACGGTTTGCATATACTGATTTGGATCCTGCACCATTGACAGGAGACATAATTATAGTAGACTGTACGTAGGACATATCAACGGATTTAGATATGTAGATATGATGAGCGGGATAAGGGCTATTTCAACAAGGCGGCTGGCAGGGGGATGGTTTTGCCCGGAAAGGGTGTATCCTGCCGCACCAAGTTTCCTACATCCTGCCGGCCCTGAGGCCCGACTGCTTAGTGAGAAATGGTTTAACCTCACCTGTTTTTTACCCAGAGAGCCCGGATCAGGTCTCTCTGGGGGCAAATCATGCTCTTTGCACAGAGAATATTTTCCGGTCGAATCATGAAGGAGGGAGCTGCGAATGTTTGAAAGGGTGCTGATTGCAAGCGATTTTTCGCCCGGAGCGCTGGAACTCTTCCACTGTCTGGGGGAGCTTAAAACGGTAGGAACCAGGGAACTGATCCTGGTTTGGGCGGTGGATATCCGGGTGGGTATGGGTTTTTCCGCCACCCTGCAGAAGAACCACCTGCAAAAGCTGGAGCAAAAAAAACATGAATTAGAAAAAGAAGGGTTCGAGGTAAAAACTGCGGCACCCATCGGCATTCCCGCCGCGGAAATCGTTAACATTGCCCGGGATCATGAAGTATCCCTCATCCTCATATCCTCCCGGGGCAAAAACACCCTGCGGGGGTACTTTTTGGGAAGCACCGTATCGGATGTGATCCGCATGACTGAAACCCCGACCCTGATTGAGCGGATCGAGGTGACCCAGGAGAAAGAGCGGTTTGAGGTCGTGTGCAAGCGTAAACTCAGGTCCCTGCTCCTGGCCACGGATTTTTCTTCCGGGGTGGAGAAAGCGGAAAGAATAACCATGCAGCTGTCCTGTGAGGCCGAGAAAGTGGTGGTTGTTTCAGTTTTGGAAAGACCGGAAGCAGCGGTGGAACTAACCCCCACCAGTGACCGGATTAAAGAACAGCTTGAGGGCCTGAGACAGGAATGCCTGCATCAATGCCCCGAGGTCCGGGTAAGGCTGGAAGAAGGGGATGCTGCCAAAATCATTGCCCGTGCAGCGGGGGAGGAAGATAGCAGCCTGATTATCATGGGTACCCGGGGCAAGGGGCAGACAGGGACCTTCAGGCTGGGCAGAACCGCTGAGGCCGTGGCCCGGACAGCAGGGTGTCCGGTCTTGCTGGTCCCGAACAAGCCTGTATAAGAGAATCATCGGTTTCGCTGCATATGATATTGATAATGAGTTTGTTGATTTTTAAAGAAAAACCTAGAGGAGAGGATCCCATGAAAAAAATAATCGATGGCTTCAAGGCATTGGGGGAGGAAAACCGGCTCAGGATTATCAAATTGTTGTGCCGGGAAGAGATGTGTGTCTGTGAACTGCTGGAAAAGATGGATCTATCACAGTCTGCCGTCTCCCACCATATCAGAATATTAAAACAGGCAGGCCTGATCAAAGACCGGCGCCAGGGAAAATGGATATTCTATTCCTTAAACCGGGAGGCATTCCAGGCCCTGGGGCTGATGATGCAGAATAACATCTGGGACCCGGTGCAGCAGAGCCAATGGTTAGAAAAGGACAATCCTTCCGTCTATTGTGAAAACAAAAAGACCGGCCATATGTAGCCGTTACCGGGCCTGGATGCCGGCATCAAAACTACCCGGCAGGGCTCCCTTGCCCCGATCTATCTTTATTGAAAGAAAGGTGTTGCCAGTATGAATGAAGAAAAAGCCTACAAATTATCCTTTTTTCATCAATACCTGACCCTGTGGGTAGCACTGTGTATAGCTGCGGGAATTGCCCTGGGGGCAGCCTTCCCCGGGGTAGCAGGGTTTCTAAACTCGCTGGCCGTCGCCCAGGTAAATATCCCCGTGGCCATCCTCTTGTTTGCCATGATGTTTCCCATCATGGTGCAGATCGATTTTTCCGAGGTGGTCAACGCCTTTAAGGCCCCCAAACCGGTCATTCTCACCCTGGTTATTAACTGGGCTATCAAACCCTTCACCATGTTTTTCTTCGCCTGGTTCTTCATGCGGGTGGTCTTCGCCCCTTTTCTGGACCCGGTACTGGCCGGAGAATATATCGCCGGGATGATCCTGCTGGGGATTGCCCCCTGTACCGCTATGGTGCTGGTATGGAGTTACCTGGCCCGGGGATTTATGGGCCTGACCCTGGTGATGGTGGCCATCAATTCCCTTACCATGCTGGTTCTCTACGCTCCCCTGGGCAATTTTTTGCTGGGCGTGGCTGATCTGGTGGTGCCCTTTATGACTATCTTTCTCAGTGTCCTCTTTTATGTTGGGTTTTCCCTGGCAGCCGGCTTCTTTACCCGTCGCCACCTGATCAGGAACAGAGGGATGGACTGGTACGAAAGCGTGTTCTTAAAACATATGGGCACCATTTCTATCGTGGCATTATTGCTGACCCTGGTTTTTCTCTTCATGCTGCAGGGCAGTGTCATCCTGCAAAATCCACTGGTAGTGGCCATGATTGCCGTACCCCTGATCATCCAAACCATCACGATTTTCGCCTTGGGGTATGGAGTATCCAAGATTCTGGGTCTGGATTACGAGGATGCCGCCCCGGTTTCCATGATCGGTGCCAGCAACCACTTCGAGGTGGCCATCGCTACCGCCGTTACCATTTTCGGGGTTACCTCAGGAGCCGCCCTGGCTACGGTGGTGGGGGTGCTGATAGAAGTCCCCATCATGCTCCTGCTGGTGAGCTTGTGTCTCAGAACCCGGCACTGGTTTCCGGCCAAAAGGTACACCCTGTAAAACCTTTTGCAGCCGGCATCTATCCCCAGTCAGTGTGTTTCCGTACACCCGGCCTGATCTGCCGGGGCAGATGCGCGCCCTTGCCTGGTAAATATTCAAGAAACATAGATTTATGCGGGCAATTACCTGTTAGCGCTTGACCCTGGGACGGTCAAATGATATACTCAGATTTAATTTTATCTAAATTACATTACGAAAGTCTTCGATGGAGAGAGTAGGTTCAACCGAACGTTACAGAGAGCCGGGGCAGGGTGGAAGCCCGGTACCAGTAAGCTGAAACCGAAAATCAATCCTGAGGTGCGGACCGAACGAGAAATCTGGTAGGCTCCGACGGGTTCCCCCGTTACCGGGAAAGCATATGATGGTATGTATCTAGTAATGGGTGGTATAGCGAATGTCTTAAAGGCTTTCGTCCCGAAAAGGGATGAAAGCCTTGTTTCTTTTTATCAACAATATTGACTGGAGGGAGTCCAATTGGGTAACAATGGAATGACAGAATTTCGCTGGCACGGCCGGGGGGGCCAGGGGGTCAAAATGGCCTGCCTGTTGCTGGCGGAGGTAGCGTGTCTGCAGGGGAAATTCGTGCAGGGATTTCCCGAATACGGACCGGAACGCATGGGAGCTCCGATTACGGCCTATGACCGCATCAGCGATAAACGGTCCAGTATCCACTCTTTTATTTACTACCCCGATTATGTGATCGTGGTCGATGAAACCCTGCTGGATAGCGTGGATGTGACCGGGGGGTTGAAAGAGGGTGGTGCGGTTATCATTAATACGGTAAGATCCCCCGAAGAGGTGCGGCCCAAGCTGCGGGGATGGCAGGGAAAGGTTTGCACCTTAGATGCCCGCCGCATTTCCGAGGAGATCCTGGGGCAAAACTTCCCCAATGTCCCCATGCTGGCTGCAGCGGTCAAGGTTAGCGCTGTTCTGCAAGAGGAGGGGTTTTTAACGGATATGGAAAAAGCCTTCCATCATAAATTTGCCAACAAGCCCCAGGTTATAGAGGCGAACATGGCGACGTTGAAAAAATCTTTAGAGGAGGTGCAGGTAGGTTGATTCGTGCCAAAGATATCAATGAACGTACACCCTGGCAGGATCTGACCCCGGGAGGGGAGATCTATGAACCGGGAACAGCCCGCTTGTTCAATACCGGTACCTGGCGGACCGAGACCCCGGTTTATCACAGGGAAGCCTGTAAGCAATGCATGCTCTGTGTTCCTTTCTGTCCCGACAGTGCCATCCCGGTGCTGGAAGGGAAACGCCAGGATTTCTATTTTATGCATTGCAAGGGCTGTGGGATCTGTAAAGAGATATGTCCTTTCACGGCGATTACCATGGTGAGCGGAGGTGAGGCGCGATGAGCATGCCCCTGTCCGGCAATGAGGCTATAGCCCATGCCATCAAACAGATTAATCCCGATGTGATGGGAGCATTCCCTATCACTCCTTCCACCGAGATTACAGAATACGTGGCCAACTTTGTCGCCAATGGCGAGATTAATACCGAATTCGTGCCGGTGGAATCCGAGCACAGCTCCATGTCTGTATGTATTGCAGCACAGGCTGCGGGTGCCCGGGCGGTTAGTGCTACCTCCTCCTGTGGTCTGGCCCTGATGTATGAGATGCTCTACGTGGCGGCTTCCTGTCGCCTGCCCATTACCCTGGCCTGTGTCAACCGGGCTCTATCCGGACCGATCAACATCAACCATGACTACTCTGATTCTATGGGAGCCCGTGATACCGGGTGGATTCAGCTTTATGCCGAGAATAACCAGGAGGCCTATGACAATTTCATCATGGCGATGCCCATAGGGGAAAGCCCTACGGTGCGTTTGCCGGTGATGACCTGCATGGACGGTTTCATTACCAGTCATTCGGTGGAAAATATTGACCTGTTAGATACGGAAACCGTGCAGCAGTTTGTGGGAGAATTTACCCCGGAGCATTATCTGTTAAAAAAAGAAAACCCCCTGGCGGTGGGGCCCTATGATATCAGCGCCTATTATATGGAGCATAAGGTGCAGGAGGCGGAAGCCATGAAAGCGGCCAAAGCAATAATTCTTGAAGTATCGGCCCGGTTCGAAAAGATTTCCGGCCGCAGCTACGGCCTGTTTGAAGAATACCGGATGGAGGATGCCGAGCTGGCACTGGTTCTGATCGGATCCACTGCCGGAACTGCCAAAGCCGCGATCGATAATCTGCGGGAGGAAGGCGTAAAGGCGGGACTGGTGAAAATCAGGGTATTTCGTCCCTTCCCCGGTGAAGAACTGGCCCGGGCTCTGTCAAAAATCAAAGCCGTGGCCGTGATGGACAAGTCGGAAGGCTTTTCCGGCAACGGGGGCCCCTTGTTTGCCGAAACCCGCAGCGCCCTGTACGATTTGAAGGAACGCCCCCATATGATTAATATCGTTTATGGCCTGGGCGGGCGTGATGTGAGAATCGAGGATGTCGGGAAACTGTTTGAGCGCCTGGCCGCGATTGCCGCTAGCGGCGAGACCGGACCTGTTTATACCCACATGGGCCAGAGGTCAAGGGAGGAAACAAAATGAGCAAAGTATACAGCCTGAGAACAGAAGTGGGCAAACCGGTACGCCTGACCGGGGGGCACCGGCTTTGCGCGGGATGCGGGGCAGGGGTTGTGGTTTCGGGGGTCTTGCGGGCCCTGAAAACAGAGGACAAGGCGGTCATTACCAATGCTACCGGCTGCCTTGAAGTATCTACCTTTATGTATCCCTACACCGCTTATATGGACAGCTTTATTCACACCGCTTTTGAAAATGCGGCGGCTACCTGCTCTGGGGTG
>PWPP01000138.1 GCA_003558625.1 Syntrophomonas sp. | reverse complement strand
CAGCAGTGACACGGGAGAATGTCGCTGAATTTGAAAACTGGAGATAATTTATGGATAAAAGGTTAAGCCCCCTGGTCCTGGCAGAGACCGCTCTGCTGGGACAGGGCCTGCCCTCGTTGACCAACCGGCAGATATCAGGGCTTTGGCCCCGTGAGATGGACATTCTGCTGGCCTGGCTGGATAAGGGCCGCTTGCAAACCGGAGATGGGGAAGCGTTCCTGCAGCGACGGCAGACGGAGAGCGGGTGGAAAAGGGCCGGCAGCCGGAACCTGGAGGAAATAGTAGCCCGGAAGGAGGATGCCTTCCTGACCGTTTCGGCACTGCTGCAACTCTTCGCCGGCAGCGGTAATAAGATCATCGTTACTGCCGGGCTGGGCGGGGTGAGGGGCCAAACCGTCTCCCGGGATCTGCTGCTGATCAAGGGGTATCCGATCCTGGTTGTGGCCACAGCCTTTAAGGATGTGCTCGACTACCATGAAACATTGGCTTATGCCCACGAACATGACATCCCTTTGTACGGCTGGGAAACAGGTGTTCTGGATGGGTTTATCTTTCATCTCCCCATGGAATACCGGCTAAAAAAGATCGGTTACCGGGATTTTTTTTCCCGCAACCGGCCGCTTACGCCCGGCATCCTCTTTCATCCCCTGCCGCTCACCCGGAGATTACCCGATCCGGCCCTGTTGCAGCTGGGCAGGACCGCCGGTGAGAGGGCGGAAGAGGCCGGGGAAGAGTTCCATCCCGCGGCTAACCGGGAGCTGGACCGCCTCACCCGGGGCCAATCCTCCAGGTTGCAGCTGCAAGCCCTGATTGGCAACCTGCACCTGGCCCAGCACATCGCCCGGTACATACGGGAGCATACCACCGGCTAGCCTGTTGCGGCCGGGCAATTCCGGCTGTCCGCCCCGACCCCGGGGTCTTCGCCGTTTACGTAAGAGCCGCCCCGGCTGTTGCCTCTGGCCGCGGATTTTTTCTGCCCACGATTTTACTTCCTGTGATGTTGTTTGCAGACTAACTTCGTTCTGACCGGCAACGGCTCAGGGATTGAGTTCCAGCCAGCCGGCATGGATCAGGTCGCCGATGCGGTTGGCTTTGATCCGGTTATCGGACAGGGTATAGAGGTAGTCCCCGATGTAGAAGGCCCGCCTGATCTGGTTGCCGGCATCGGAGCTTTTATCCAGGTGGGTGATGCTGCCCCGGTGCACAAAGCCCCTTTCCGTATCAACGTCCAGCACATAGGCCCCCTGAAACTTGTTGATGGACCCGTAACCGCTCCCATCCGAGGACATGACGGTCAATGGCAATACCAGCAGTCCGCTCTGTTCATCAAATAACAGGGCTTTATGGTTATACAGGACCTCGGATTGGGTACCGCTTTCCCCGATCATGTGCACGTATTTTTCCTGCGGGTTCTTCCAGTCACTGACGTCAAAGACGGTCAGCCGGATGCCTTTCTCTACCACCCGGGGCCCCCATTTTTCCTCGATGACCTCGGTATCGCGGCCGATGCCCAGCAGGTAGCGCTCTCCCAGGGGGTGTAGATAATTGCTGAAACCGGGGATCTTCAGCTCACCCAGGACCGCGGGCCGGGCCGGATCGGCCAGGTCGATGACAAACAGAGGATCAATCATCTCGAATGTGACCAGGAAGGCCTTGTCTCCCATAAAACGGGCGGCGTAGATGCGCTCGTTGGGGGCCAGCCCGGTGATTTCCCCTTTGATCTTCATATCCCGGTCCAGCACATAAAGGTTGTTCACCTGCTGCCGGCCCCAGGAGGTGGTGGCGATACGGAAATGCTCCCGGTATTCATCCATGGAAAACTGGTTGAGTACCTGGCCGGGCACGATCCCCCTCCCGGTATAGCGCACCTGGAGACGATCCACGGCGAACTTGAAGACTGCGGTTTCATTATAGGAAGCAGCCGCGATATAGAGATTGTCTGGGGACATGTACACGTTTTCTCCCTGGCCAAGGTAAGTCTTGACCGTAGTTTCCCGGGCTTTGCCTTCTAAGTCAAAGGCAATCACCGAGATGAAATTGGGGTACACATAGCCGGGGAAATAGTAAATCCGGTCCAGCGGTATTTCCCGCGGTTCATCGGCGGTGAGGCTGTCGCGGTATTGGGGCACTATGATGTCATCATAGATCTGCTGGTTGGCGATCAGGTAGATGTTTTGCTCCTTTTTGCGCGAGTTTAAATAGGAGCCTTCGATTTCAATCTCCCTCACCGGGGCGATGGCTCTCTTATCGGCCGTGTCATAGACGATGGCTTTGGTGATGTTGATATACCGATTATAGGGCGGCATGCCGCGAGGAGGGTAAATATCGGGTGTCACTCCCTGCACACTGTCGGCAGCCGCGTCCGACTCGGGCAGATCCCGGTAGAACACCTGGTCATCGGGGGCGTCCGGCCTTTTCCAGGAGGAACCGATCACCACCAGCTTGTTTTTGTCGATAAACAGCTCACTGGGAGTAAAGTTGGGATCGGCAAACTTGAGGTCTGTGATCTTGTGCATCTTATCCGGTACATCGACCTGGGAAATGGTCAATGTATCTCCTCTGATCTGGTACAGGTATTTCCCGTCGGTTTTCATGATGTCTGCTTCATCCACCCCCTGCACCTGGATATTGGTCTCGGAATACCTGGCGGCGCCGGAAGCCTCTGATTTGGCGACCTGCTCGTCCTGGGGCGGCGCGGTTGGCGCGGCTTCCAGTACAGGCATGTCAGCTTGCCGGGCATCATTATAGCTGCTGCGGACCAGCCGGTTCAGGTTCTCCCGGGTGTTCACCGCGGGCAGCTGGTCCGGGGACGGCTTCCCGATATAGATGCTCCTGGCAGCCGGGTCCCAGTACACCTCTTCCCCCAGGCTCTCCGCTATGAAGCGCAGGGGCACGTATGCCCGGTCATGGATGATCAGCGGGCTGGCCGGCAGGCTTACACTGCGGCCGTTGACCCTGGCCGTCCGGCTGTTTATGGTCATTTCCATCTTTACCCCGGCTTTTTCCAGCACAATGCTTTTTATGGCGGCATGCCAGGTAAGCTCAGCCCCCAGCTTTTCCGCAATGCCTTTCAGGGGGACCAGGGTGTTTCCCTCCACCATCACCGGCGCCCCACCGGTGGTCACCTTTTCATCGTTTACATACACCTTGATTTCCGTGGTATCTTTGGCCCCGGAATCCACACTGCTGAGAGCGAAAAGAAATGAACATAGCAATAGGATCAACGCGCCTCCGTAATACACTCGTCTGTTCGCTTTCACCCGGCACTCCTCCTAACATTTTTATTGTTTAATCATTTTACGCAAAACAGGGTCGGGACTTGCAAGAAAATTCAAATAACCCTCCCGGTTTATGAGCGGCGGCTTTTTTTCTGGCTGGAAATGCTGCTTATGGCCCAGCGGGGAACAGGGGAGCAGTGCGGAAAAAAAGGGCCGCTTTATGGTGCTTACCTCCCCGGTGCATCGACCCGGGCCGGGCCATGCAGTATAATCGCCAAAACTTGGCCTCTGCATGAGAAAGGCCTTGCTGTCTCAGGCTTGCTCCGGGAAAAAAAGATCGAACAGCAGGGTTTTGGCTAAAATCGGAGAAGAGTGATTATAATACATTAAACTGCACCGGCAGGTGGATACTGTTATAGTATACTCCGAAAACGGAAACAAGGTAAACGGACCCTTTCTAAGCGGATAGGGGTACCTTTCTCGCCAGGGCCATCTTATGGCAATAATGATCCCGGTCCGGCTAGTTGCCACACCAGCAGTAAAGGAAGGGGTATCCGAAGATCTTAACTGGAAAAGAGGAAGAATAAATATAAGGAGGACCATCGGAATGCAAAATGTGGAAACGTTCACCCTGGAAATCGAGGGAGGGGTTGGCATCGTGCGCATGAACCGGCCCCAGGCCTTAAACACCTTTACCATGCAGATGTTTGAGGAGATGGAGAAGGTGATCCGGCACATCGAGGATCGTCATGATCTCTTGTGCATAGTCCTGACCGGCGCCGGCAATCATTTTTGTGCCGGGATCGACATCGCTTTACTGGCTGAAACCAGTTCCGAATGGTCCCTGAGAAATGTGCACCGGCTGCATAACAGCCTCACCCGCTGGGAAAACCTATCCCAGCCCACCATTGCGGCCATCAACGGGGCCT
>PWPP01000081.1 GCA_003558625.1 Syntrophomonas sp. | reverse complement strand
GGCTGCGGCCAGCAGGAAGAGGAAGTGGCGGAAACCGAGATCAGTGTATACGCCGAGCCGGCCACGCTGCGTGACCTGGCCCAGGTGATATCCTATACCGGTTTTATCCGGGGGAAGGAAGAGGCTCAGGTGGAACCCAAGATAGGGGCCCGGGTAACGCAGATCCATGTGAAACCGGGGGATGTGGTCAGAACAGGGCAAACCCTGATAACCCTGGACAGCAGTGATTTTGTAGCCGGGGTGCGGCAGGCGGAAGCAGCGGTAGCCACCGCCCAGGCCGGGCTGGAGAGGGCTCAGACGGGGCAGGTAAGCCAGCAGGTCAACCTGGACCTGGCCCGGACCAACCTGGAGCGCCTGCAGAGCTTGTATGAGGCGGGAGGCGTTTCCCAGCGTGAAGTGGAAGAGGCCCAGCGCCAGGTCGACCTGCTGCAGACCGGAGAACTGGAAGCCTCTATCGCCCAGGCCCGTTCACAGGTAGCCCAGGCCCAGGCCGGCCTGCAACAAGCCCGCAACCAGCTCAACAATTCCGTCATCAAGGCGCCGATTAACGGGGTGGTAGGCAGCCTGAACCTTTCCCTGGGGGAGATGGCCCGTCCCGGAATGGCGGCTCTGGTCATCAGTGATATGAGTGCCCTGGAGCTAGAAGTTTTTGTCAGTGAGTCCGATATCAGCCACATTATTCCGGGTAGTGAAGTCCAGGTTATGATACAGGCAGCATCAGAGCAATTTTATGCCGGGAGAGTCGAGCATATCGGAAGCGTAGCCGACCCGGCCCGGCGTAACTTCCCGGTCAAAATTACCCTCGCCAACCCGGGAGGAGTGATCCGCTCCGGCATGTTTGGCGAGGTGAGGATTTTTTCCCAGACCCGGACCGGGGTGTTGAGTGTCCCCATCGCCGCGGTTATACCCCGGGGGGGGCAGCAGGTGGTTTTTGTCCACGAGGACAACCGGGCCCGGCAGCTGGAAGTAGAGACCGGGATGGTCAATACGGAATATGTGGAGATTATCCGGGGGCTGGAGCCGGGGCAGCAAGTCATTACCCGGGGCAACACCCTGCTCAATGACGGCAGCCTGATCCGGGTAATCAGCGGGGGGGCCAGCTGATGAAACTTTCAGAACTGGCGGTTAAGCGACCGGTTGCGGTAACCATTCTAGCCATGATCCTTTTGATCGTGGGATTTTTTACCCTGGGGCGCATGGCGGTGGAATTATATCCCGACATGGAATTCCCGGTAGCAGCGGTTTTTACCACCTACCCCGGGGCCGGCCCGGAGGAAGTGGAAACCCAGGTCACCCAGATTATGGAAGGGCAATTATCGACCTTGAGCAATGTGAGGGAAATCCAGTCCACCTCCAGTTCCGGTTCTTCCGTAATCATCATCCGTTATAACTGGGGTACGGATATGGATAACGCGGCCATAGACATCAGGGAACGGCTGGGCGTGGTGGAAGGCTTCCTTCCTTCCGATGCAGAGAGCCCCATGGTGTTTAAACTGGACCCCAACATGATGCCCATTATGCAGATCGGGCTCAGCGGGGGTGAGGATTTAGAGCAGCTGCAGACCCTGGCTGAAGATATCATCCAGCCCCGGTTGGAAAGACTGCCCGGGGTGGCATCCATTACCATAACCGGGGGCTTGACCCGGGAGATCAGGGTGGAAGTAGACCCGGTGAAACTGGAGAATTATGGCCTGCGCCTGGATCAGGTCAACCAGGTGCTGCGGGCGGAGAATTTTAACATGGCCGGGGGCCGGGTGATGCACGGGGAGCGGGAGTACTACGTGCGCAACCTGCAGCAGTTTGAGAGTATAGAAGAGATTAATGAGGTAGCCATCCTTACCGCCCAGGGCAATGTGGTTTTTCTGCGAGATATCGCCCGGATCAGTGACGGTCATAAAGATGTTTCCCAGATGACCCGGGTTAACGGGGAAGCTGCGGTTGGGGTCCACGTGATGAAACAGACCGATGCCAATACCGTGCTTACCTGTGATGCGGTCAAGAATGAATTAGAGAAAATGCGCCGGGAGATCGGGGCCAACCTGGAAGTGGGGGTGGTCTTTGACCAGTCCGAGTTTATCAACCAGTCGGTCAACAGCACCATCAGGGTGATGGGGCAGGGAGCCCTGCTAGCCATGCTGATTTTGTTCCTGTTCCTGCGCAATGCCCGCAGCACCCTGATCATATTTACCGCCATACCTCTGTCTATCATCACCACCTTTATTGTCATGTATTTTTCCGGGTACACCCTGAATATGATCACCCTGGGGGGGCTGGCCCTGGGAGTAGGGCGCATGGTGGATGACGCCATTGTGGTATTTGAAAACATCTACCGCCACCGCAGCGAGGGTGAGGGTATGCTGGAGGCGGCGGTCAAAGGGGTATCAGAAGTGGGTACCGCGGTAATCGCTACCACCCTGACCATCATCGCCGTGTTTGTTCCCATTGTTTTTGTGGAGGGACTGGCTTCCATTTTGTTCAAGCCCATGGCTGTGACCATCGCTTTTGCCATGATCTGTTCCACCTTTGTGGCCCTGACCATCATCCCACTCCTGGCTTCCCGGCTCCTGACCACCAAATCGATGGAGCGGACCCAGGTGCGGCAAGGACGGATCAGTGGCTTGACCCATCGCTTCGGGGATGCGTTTGGCCGGCTGGGTTCCCGCTACCAGGGAGTGCTGCGCTGGGCGTTGGGACACCGTAAAATCGTAGTTTTTTCCGTCCTGGGACTTCTTCTGGCCTCCCTGGCTCTCATCCCCCTGGTGGGAGCGGAGTTTTTACCCAAGATGGATTCGGGGGAAATCTCGGTGCGGGTGGAAACCGATAAAGGCAGTGTCCTGGCCGCTTCAGACCAGGTAAGCGGTCAGATCGAAGAAAAGATCAAAGAGATCCCTGAAGTGGACCTGGTTTTTACCAGTGTGGGCAGTTCCTCTTTTATGAGTTTTGGGGGCGGTGACCAGAGTGATCAGTCCCTCATCTATGTCAAACTGGTTGCCCTGTCCGATAGAAACCGCTCGGTGGATGCGGTGGCAGAGGAGATGCGGCAGAAGATACGGGATATCGGCGGGGCCAGGATCACGGTCCAGGTTATGGATAGTGCCGGGATGCCGGGAGCGGAAGGCGGCCCCATCAATGTCCAGATCCGGGGTGATGATCTGGATATGCTGCGGGAACTTTCCACCCAGATCACCGATATCGTGCGCCAGGTACCTGGAACGCGTGAAGTATCATCTTCCCTTTCGGACGGCAGTCCCGAACTGCAGATAAAGGTAGACCGTTACCGGGCTTCTGCCTTCGGCCTGACCCCCATGCAGATCTCCGGAGAGATCAGCCATGCCATGCAGGGCTCGGTCGTCACCCGTTACCGGGTGGAGGGCGAGGAGATCGATGTCCGGGTGCGCTATCTGCTGCAGGACAGCAAAGACCTGCAATACTTGAGCAATCTTCCCCTTCAGACCCCTTCCGGGGCCCCGGTGCGTTTATCCCAGGTGGCTTCTTTCCAGCTGGAGCAGGGGCCGGTGCAGATCGAACGGGTGGACCAGGTGCGCCAGGCGGTTATCAGCGGGTACCTGCTCAACCGCGACCTGGCCAGTGTTATGGAGGATATCAGGCTTAAGGTCGATACCCTGGCCATGCCGGCCGGGTATAGCGTAATATATGGGGGAGAGCAGCAGGATATGGCGGAGAGTTTTTCCGACCTGGCGCTGGCTCTGCTCCTGGCTATCGTACTGGTATATGCGGTGATGGCGATCCAATATGAATCCTTCTTTAATCCCTTTGTCATCATGTTTGCCGTACCTACCGCTTTCATCGGGGCCATCCTGGCACTGATCATTACCGGCAGGAGCCTCAATGTGGCTTCGTTTATCGGTTTGATCATGATGGTGGGGATCGTGGTATCCAATGCCATCATCTTCGTAGATTATTTGCAACGTATGCGCAATAGCGGCCTGGAGCGTCTGGAAGCCATTCTGGAAACCGGCCGGGTGAGGCTGCGCCCTATTTTGATGACCACTTTCAGTACCGTGCTGGCCATGTCTCCACTGGCCATCGGCATCGGGGAGGGATCAGAGTTACGGGCTCCGCTGGGGACAGTGGTTATCGGAGGGTTGCTGGTCTCTGCTTTCATCACCCTGGTATTGGTCCCGGTGATCTATACCATCCTGGATGACTGGAGGCTAAAATTGGTGCAGCGTCGGGCGGCCGTTAGCGGTGAAACGGCTGAGCAGAAAGAGGAAGTGTAAGCCGGCTTGATAGTTGGTGAAAAATATAGCTTATGCCTGCAGGGGTGATTGTCATTTCAACCGGTATTATGCTAGGCTAATACTATCCTCGGCAGCCGGGAAGGAATTAATATATGGAACAGCAAAAACCAACCAGTAAACGGTTATTAATCCTGGATGCAGCCCTGCAGTGCTTCTGCCAGAAGGGGTATTACAATACCCGCATGGAAGATATTGCAGTTTTGGCCGGCATCGGTAAGGGGACTATCTACGAGTATTTTCCCAGCAAGTTAAAACTGTTCCAGGAAATGTTCAGCCGCAGCCTGCAAATTTATTATCAAAATCAGAATTCGATGCTGGATCAGGATAAGCCTTTTGCCCAAAGGCTGGAACTGCTGCTGGCTTCGCATTTTCAGTTTTGCCAGGAGAACCAGGAATTGGCCCGGGTCATTTTCTGGGACACGGAAATTATTGATGAGGAACTAAAGGAATGGACTTACCAGATGCGTAAGGATAAGGAAACGCAGCTCCAGGAGCTAGTAGCAGCAGCTGTATCCAGTGGGGAATTAAGAAATCTGGATCCTTACCTGGTAACCATTATGCTCATCGGAATTTTAGAAGGCATCTGGGCCCCGGTTATCATCGAAGGCTGGGAGTTTGATTCGAAAAAACTGGCCCGGGAGGTTACCGATATCATATTGCACGGCCTGCAGCCCCCCACTTCACCAAACGGGGTCAGGCCTTAAACTTCACCAAATAATCCATGAACCGGGTCTAGCTTCACCTTATTATGAAAAAAAATGGCCGATCTACCGCTGGCCCAATTTTACACCTCGCCCAAATACTGGCAAAAGGAGCAGCGTATGGTTAGAAAGCAACATCTAAAATGGATAGGGCTGATTTTTGCCGGTCTGCTGCTCTTCACCACGGCTTTTTTCTGGCAGCAGCGAGGGGTGACCGTGGCGGAAATTGGGGGAGGGAAGAACGGGGAACTGCCGTTCTTGGTGCGGGTATCGGCGGGGCAGGATTACAAGCTCAGGCTATTGGGGACCCGGGAACAGAAGCGCACCCTGCTGTGGGAAAAAGACTATATTTATAAAGTTGTGCAGGGGAACCAGGTGCAAGGAGAGGTGCAAGTCAAGACCCGACAGTTTCCCGATGGGGACATCCTGGTTTTTTTGAGCGGGCAGGGCGAGCCGACAGGGGGAGAACTGCTGCAGCAGATAGAGATCGTGCTTCCGGATGGACTGCCTGCCTACCGCAAGAGCCTTGATTATGGGGAAGACCGTTATAATTATACTTATTCCCACTGGGATACACATATCATGGGAGAAGAAGATTATCCTCTCTTCCTGCCTCCGGAGCTGACCCTGTTAAAAGGAGAGGGTGGAACCCTATGTCTGGGAACGGCGGAAATGGTTTCGGACATGGGAAGGGGGGTATTCAAGGAAGTTGAGCGGATGGCCTATCATGTGGAAAAGTTGTCCCAGGATCAGGCTGACCTGCAGGGTACCCGCTTGCGCCTGACGGTTCCTGACTTTGCCGGGGACCTGGAAATGAAAACCTGGTTTTATTTCAGTCGGGAAGAAATTCTGGATATGGAAAACAAAGAACAACTGGATTTGCTGCGCCGGGGAGACTTGAACCGGTTCCGCAAATTTTACGGAGACGGGATTTATGATCTGGTTCCTGTTTCGTATGAACCTACCCACGGCAAGGGCTTCTGGCGATGTCCCGCGCAGCATGTGGGACGCGCCTTTATGAACAATTCCCGGGAACGTTTTTTCCAGAATATCGCTGCTGCCACGGTTTATACCACCATCTCTGCCCAAAACGAGCAGGGCTATTGGTCTACAGTCCCCAAATCTTTATGGCTGCATAAAGACTATGGCATCGGCGAAAATTTTTATGATACCCGCTTCAGCACCGATGCTGCCATGTTTCTGATGGAAGCCTACCAGCATTTTAATGAAACCGCCGCCTTATTTTCTGCCGGCAATTATGCCGCGTTTCTGATGGACTTTGCCCGGGAGCACTCGCATATTACCTCCGGGGGAGGCTATTTGCCCATGGATTATATGGATGCTTCCGGAGTTGCAGAAAACCACTCCTCTCTAAATCATGTGCTGGCGGAGATGAATTTCCTCTACCGCATGTACCTGATTACAGCCCGGGAAGATTACATGGCAGTGGCAGACAAGATGCTCCGGGGGGTGAAAGACACCCGGGACCAATGTATCAAAGGTGATGGCGATCTCTGGTACTGTCGCTTTGTAGACGGCACCTACGGCTTGCAGGATTATCCCACTTTAACCCTGAAAGACTTGAGAGAAGCCCAGCAAATACTAACCCGGTTATACCAGCAACCTGATCCTGATCTTACCAAACTCATCAATAGCAAAGAATCCTATAACAAGCGCCATGGCTTGCCGATATGGTAGAATAAGGAAATAAGAGCCAGACTTCACTAAATGGGGTCAGGCCTTGAACTTCACTAAAATATGGGAGTGCAGCATGGCGAGAAAGCAACGGATTCATTACCCGGGGGCTCTATATCATGTCATTACCAGGGGAAATAATCGAGAATACATATTTAGGCAAAGAGCCGAAAAACAAGAATATTTAAAGGTTATCAAACAGTATAAAGCAAAATATGATTTCTTACTTTATGCGTATTGCATTATGGACAATCATGCGCATATGCTGCTGGAGGTGGCGGATACACCCCTTAATAAGATAATGCAGGGGATCCAACAGGTTTTTACCTTCCGGTATAATAAACGTTTCAGCCGAACGGGACATGTTTTTGAACAAAGATACAGCGCTAAACTATGCAATAAAGACGAGTATTTGTGGCAATTAATTAAGTATATACATCAAAACCCGGTGCGGGCCGATATGGAAGAGGGCCTGAGTTATGAATGGAGCAGCCACAAGGAATATCTGGGGGGCAGCATATTAACGGATACATCATTTCCGTTATCTATTTTAGATGAAAATGGTGAAAAAGCGTTAAAAGAATACCGGGTTTTGATCCAGGCCGTTGGAGATAATGATTTGCAATTGGGGGAAAAGGTATCTGGAATAAAAGATGGGGAATTATTCATGGTGGATTGTATTTCTTCATCGCAAAGAGGTAAAAAGCTAAGCCCTGAAGAAATAATAGAAGTAGTTGTTGCCTTTTCAGGCATTGCATGGCTGGAAATATATGGTAATAACAAAAGCAGACCGGTATCCGATTTGCGCAAAATCATGATTCTTTTATTAAAAAAATATACCCATCTTTCCCATACGGAGATTGCTCAAATGATGGGAATAGGCCTATCTGCGGTGTCTAATGTACTTCAACCGAGATATAAGAAAAGCTTATATTTTGTATCTACTTTGGAGGAGCTGGAGAAAGTTCTCAAGGCATTTGGTGAAGTCAAGGCCTGACCCCATTTGGTGAAGTTTTTTAAGGAGTGTTGCTTTTATGGTGGAAAAGATTTTGCCGGGGTTATACCGGGTGGAGATCCCGATACCCAATAATCCTTTAAAGGCGTTGAATTCTTATTTCATTATCTCGAAGGAGCGCAATCTGATTATCGATACGGGTATGAACCGGCCCGAATGCCGTCAGGCCATGGAAGCAGCCCTGGAGAAACTGGGTGTGGACCTTTGCCGGACAGACCTTTTTATTACCCATATGCACGTCGATCATTCCGGCCTGGTGAATTATTTGACTACCGACACCTCCCGGGTTTACTGTAGTGAACCCGATGCTTTGATTATTAACGGTGGGGATTATTGGGATAAAATGCGGGAATTTGCTCGCATCAGCGGTTTTCCCCAGGATGAGGATGCTATTATGAAGCACCCGGGCTACAAATATGCCAGCCGGGAGCAGGTTGATTTTACCCTGGTGACTGAAGGTGACCGGATTACAGTGGGGGATTACACCCTGCAATGTATCGCGACTCCGGGACATACCAAAGGCCACCTCTGTCTTTATGAGGCGGATAAGAAGTTATTTTTCTCCGGGGATCATATTCTCTATCATATCACCCCCAATATTTCACTTTGGGCTGATGACGATAATCCCTTGAAAGATTATCTGGACAGTCTGGATAAGGTGTATCAGATGGATATTAAGCTGGTTCTTCCCGGCCACCGTAAAATATTTGAGGATTACCGCCAGAGAATCGGGGAGCTGATCCAGCATCACTGCCGGAGAGCCCTGGAAATTGTCATGATTTTGGAGAAGGAAGGACCGCAAAACCCTTATTCCATCGCCTCCCGCATGAAGTGGGATTTAAGCTATGATCAGTGGGAACAGTTTCCTATACCCCAGCAATGGTTTGCCACCGGGGAGGTCATTGCCCACTTAAAATATCTGGAAGATGAAGGGAAGCTGAGCAAAGAGCTGGCCGGAGAACAGTTGATATACAGATTATTGAAGAACAGGAAGGCCCAAGGAGTCATGGATAATGGGTCTTAAGTGGAAATATGATGGTATCAGGTGATATCATCGCGACCGGATTCGATAAAATCAGATAGCCCGGGTAGGGATAGAATTAAGTAGCCAGGGTTGGCGTGTGATGGTTACCAAGAGATAAAATAGAGGGGTTAGGGGGGCCGGTTATGCAATACCGGGGGATTGTTTGGTTTTTTTTTCTAGGGTTTTGGCTTTTATTTTCCGGATCCGGAGGAGTCATAGCTCAGACCAACGGTCATGAACCATTGGCACCCGCCTCCGGGCAAATATATACCATCAAGGTTTTGATTAATTTTCACGAAGTAGATTTTCCTGACCAGGAACCATTTTTAGATGCAGAACGGGGAAGGATTTATGTACCCCTGCGTTTTGTGGCCGAAACCCTGGGGGCAGATGTTAGCTGGCAGCATGATACCAGGATGGTAACTGTCAGCCAGAAAAATAATGTTGTGAAAATGATCATTGACTCTCCGGATTCCATGGTGAATGATAGCTATTATTCCCTGGACAGCACCCCCCGCCTGATTAATGGCCGCACGGTGGTTCCGGTTCGTTTTATCAGTGAGATAATGGGGTATAAGGTGCATTGGAACGGGTGTGCCAAAACAGTTTCCATTCTTGATTTTCCCGAAGGGGAGAATGTAAACAGTCATGGTATAGGCCTGGGAGACCCTGAAAACAAGATGCTAAAGATCCTTGGGTATCCTGCCCGCAAGGATACAAGCAATTATGGGTTTGATTGGTATATTTATAACCAGAGTTATTGCAATTATATGCAGGTAGGAATTCATGAGGGCCGGGTACAGGGATTTTATACCAATGCCCCGGGCTGGGAAAGTTCTACCGGCATTTATATGGGGATGCTAAAATATGAGGTGAATTCCCTACTGGGCCGCCCTCTGCACTATATTGAAAAAGAGGATGCCCTGTATGTGATAGAAAGCCGTTCAAGCAAGGATGTTTACCTTATTGACAACTATTATCTGACTCTTTTTTACGATGCCTATGACAATTACCGGGTGAACGGGGTGTTATGCCTGGTCCGGGAAGCAGAAGAAGAATTAGATGGCTATTATGGAATCCTGAATGCCGAACTGCAGGAGAGTTATGAGCGCCAGATTTTTGACCTGGCTAACTGTGAACGGGTGCGGCGGGGAATGGCGCCTTTCATTTGGGATGAACGTGCAGCAACTACTGCCAAAGAGCACTGCCGGGATATGATTTACCGCAACTTCTTTGATCATACCAATCCGGACGGGAAAGAGCCGTATTGCCGGATGGAGGAAGCAGGAATTGATTTATGGGTGGCGGCAGAAAATATTGCCGTGGGTCCCACTAATGCTATTAATGTGCACCATCGCTGGATGAATTCATGGGCCCATCGTATCAATATCCTGGGAGATATTGAAAAGCTGGGGGTAGGGGTGGAGTTTGGCGGGACGTTCCATACCTATTTTGCCCAAAATTTTTATACCCCGCGATAATTGGTGAAGTGTAAGGCCTGACCCCGTTTGGTGAAGTTAGGTGAGGAGAGGCCATTTTTGGCGGTAGGCATATTCCAGAAGCTCCGGTTCGGGGTTGACTACCATGGGATAGCCCACTATTTCTAAAACCGGGACGTCGGAGCAGCTGTCTGCATAGGACCGACTTTGGGACCAGTCGATATTTTGTTCGCCAAAGGCATCCATTAGCAGTTGATATTTACTGGGTCCCAGGATAAAGGGAAGGGGTCTATCCGGATCCACCAGGCCGTCTCTGAAGTAAATGTCCATGGCCAATACAGTATTGATGCCCAGATCCGAGGCGGCATGCTGCAGGAGATGGCGGTAAGCCCCGGAAAGAAGGACGGTATGAAAGCCTTCCCGGCGAGCTTTTTTTATTTCCTGTAAGACCAGAGGATGATAATATTGCCGGAGCCGGGAATAAGCCCGGAGGAAAAAAAGGTCTACTTCCGGTTCGGTCATCCCGTAAAAAATGGTGTGAAATTTTTGTACGGCATGATATTTGAACGTTTCCGGGGTCATGGTTTTGGTCCTATACTGCAACAGCAAAGGCATGATTTTCATATAAGTTTTGATTAAGCGTCCCAGGGGCAAACCCTGGCGCTTCCATTCCTGCCCCAGGTAGGGCAGGGTATCTTTGCGGAATAAGGTTCCGTCGAAATCGAAAAGGGCTAATTTCATGGTTCCTCCAGTCTCCGGGATAAAAGTGCTGGTGCTAAAAGGCGCTCTCTTTTACCGTACCCGGATGGGCCTGGTTTTTACCGGGCTTCTTTCTGTTAATACCCCATTATAGCTCATGGCAACCGGGATGTAAACGATCCCTCCAGGCACTCATCAAAATCCCCGGAGCAGGTTTTTTTGCCCCGCCTAAGGGGCCGGCAATATTTGATCAGGCCGGTGAAGTACAATAATAGAAAAGAGGTCGCAAACAGGATGTTTGGCAATTGCTTGCTTGCACCTATAGGAGGATGAGCCCCGCCTTTGACTTAGGGAGCGGAATATATTACTATGAATCTAAGTTTAAGAAGGCTGGAGGTCGAAGCTCCTTGTTTTTAGGAAAAGTTATGGTTGTTTTCGGTACCAGGCCAGAGGCCATTAAAATGAGCCCGGTCATAAAAGAGATGAAAGGGGTCAAAGACCTTAAACCCATTGTGGTCGTTACCGCCCAGCACCGGGAGATGCTGGATCAGGTTTTGGATTTGTTTCAGATCCAGCCCCATTACGATATGAATCTGATGCAAAAAGGACAGGATCTTTACGGGATTACCACCGGGGTATTGAACGGCATGAAAGAGATTTTGGACCGGGAAAAGCCCCATCTGGTTGTAGTCCATGGAGATACCACTACTACCCTCGCAGCATCCCTGGCTGCCTTTTACCATCGCATTCCCGTAGCCCATGTTGAGGCCGGGTTGCGCACCAGGAATAGATATTCCCCCTATCCGGAAGAGATTAACCGCACCCTAACCACGAAATTGGCAGAGATACATTTTGCCCCCACCGATACGGCCCGGGAAAATTTATTGATGGAAGCCACGGCCACTTTCAAGATCTGGGTAACGGGCAATACGGTGATTGATGCCCTCCTGGAAACGGTTAATCCGGAGTACACGTTTGATCACCGTTTTGATGACATTAATTTTGACAACCGGATTTTACTGGTTACCACCCATCGCCGGGAAAACTGGGGCAACCATATGCGCAATATATACCAGGCATTAATTGAACTGGTGGATGAGTTTTCAGATGTGGAAGTGGTTTTCCCCGTCCATATGAATCCCACGGTAAAAGATGTGGCCTATGATATGCTTAAATCCAGGGAACGTATTCATCTTATGGAGCCCTTGGATTATGCACCATTTGCCAATTTAATGAACCGCTCTTATATGGTCTTAACCGATTCGGGGGGGATGCAGGAAGAAGCCCCGTCTCTGGGGAAACCGGTCCTGGTACTACGGGATACCACCGAGCGGCCGGAAGCGGTTAAAGCTGGAACCGTCAAACTGGTGGGTACGGTCAAGGAACATATTTACCGGGAAGCGAAACGGTTGCTGTCCGATGAAGCCGAATACCATAAAATGGCCCGGGCTATTAACCCTTATGGGGATGGTAAAGCATCCCAACGTATTGTACAGGTAATAACGGAGTTTTTGTATGCCAGAATTGGCAGCTATCATTAATATAATCGCTTTCTATTTTATAAACCGGTAGGAGGTGATGTCGGCTAAAAATCATGATCCCTGATTCTAAAAGGCAGTAAGCACCCATTGTATATAAAATGTACCGGCAGTCCTGATATTTCCGAAACGGGCAAGATTTTCTTCTCCCGGGCTGTGCCGTGCTTTTGACGGCGGGGACGATCCTTCATGGCCTGGGATGGCCGCTGCTATTTTTGGATTTACATCACCCATCAGCAATCCGGTGGCAAACCTCGGTGCAGCAATGATAGTGGCTTAAACCATGAAGAAGACCAGTCTATCTTATGAAGGCAACGGTTTTGCCTGCAGGTTTTACTTTTTAGTGTTTGGGTCTTGCTTTTCAGTTCAGACCCCGGATTTCCCCGGTACAGCAAGAATATGACCGGTTGATGCCTCAGGACGAACCGGTGGATTTCTGTTATTATAGCCAACCAGGCACATTTGCTATTACCAATAAGCCCACAGCAATGATTATGCTATATTTTCGATACTGCTTGCGATAAACGCGTCATCAATGGCCTTAAGGAGGATAATTATGCCTGAGATTAAATTTGGTACCGATGGCTGGCGGGCCCTTATAGCCCGGGATTTTACCTTTGATAACTGCCGGGTGGTGGCTCAGGGAATCGCCAGTTATATAAAAAACCAGGGTGTAAGCAAAAAGGGAATTATTATCGGATATGACAACCGGTTTCTGTCAGAGGATTTTGCGGCCGAAGTGGCCCAGGTTCTGATTGGAAACGGGATCAAGGTTTTTTTGTTTAAAAAAAGCACTCCTACTCCGGTGACGGCCTTTGCCATAAGGTTGATGGAAGCCGGGGGAGCGGTCATGATAACTGCCAGCCATAATCCCCACCCGTATAATGGCATTAAATTCATCCCGGAATATGCCGGCCCGGCTCTGCCTGATGTAACCCAAGTGATCGAAGAGGAGATCAAACGGGTTTTAGATGGCGGCAGAATATATGAGTTAGAGCTATCTGAAGCCTATAACCTGGATTTAATAAAAGAAATAGATGTAGACAAAGAATATATCAGCCATTTAATGAAAGCAATTAACAAAGAATTTTTTAAGGATAACAACCTTAAGGTCCTGGTGGACCCCATGTTTGGAGCGGGCATAGGGTATTTGGACCGTATCCTGGGTGACCTGGGCTGTGAAGTGAGAACCATTAATAATTACCGGGATCCCTTATTTGGCGGTTCAATGCCTGAACCTACCGATGCGATCCTATCTGATCTTAAAAGAGCCATGAATACCTATAAGGCTGATATCGGCTTGGCTTTGGACGGGGACGCAGATCGCTTTGGTATCGTAAACAAGGAGGGGGAGTTTATAACCCCCAACCAGATTATATCCCTGCTTCTGGATCATCTGATTAAAACCAGGAGTTTTCGGGGGCCGGTAGCCCGTTCTATTGCTACTACCCATATGTTGGACCGGATTGCCCGCCGCAACAGCCTGGAGGTCATTGAAACCCCGGTGGGGTTTAAATACATTGGAGAATGCCAGCGGGAAAGAAACTGTCTCCTGGGGGCAGAAGAAAGCGGCGGTCTTAGCATTTATGGCCATATTCCCGAGAAAGACGGGATTTTAGCCTGCCTGCTGACGGTGGAGATGCTTGCCCAAAGCGGCAAAGGGCTCAATGAGCTGATGCTGGAATTTGAACAGGAATATGGCCGGGTTGTATCCCGGAGACTGGATCTAAAAGTGAAACCTCTGGAAAAAGCAGAGGTTTTGAAGCTCCTTAAAGCCTATGAACCCAAAACTATTGCCGGTATTAAGGTCAGTAGTGTCCTGGAAAAGGAAGGCAAGAAAGTCATTTTGGAAGATGGCAGCTGGTTTTTGATGCGATCTTCCGGAACGGAAGCCATATTCCGTCTCTATGTCGAAAGTGAGAATGAAAATAGGGTCCTAGAAATCCAGAAAGAAGTTTTGCAATATCTAGAGCTGGCATAATCTAAAGGATCAGAACCGAACTGCATAAGCCTGAAAAAGGAGGAGAGACTCCCTGGCACCGGGGTTTCTTCTTTTTTTATTATCAAAGGATGTGGCAAGGTCCGAAGCGTTGCCGGCCTGATCTGCATAAATAATTGTCGTGAATTAACTAACAAAAGAGGAATATTTAACTATAAAAACGAATACAAAAAGGATAAAATGAAATAAGCGGGCATAAGGGGGATGTAGGTGCAGGACAGGATATTTGACCGGAATGAAAATAGCAGTGATCAGGAAGCATTGACCAGGTTGGAAGCAGCCTTGTTGCTGGTTCTGGAAGAATTGGAAAATAACCGACAGAAAATCGGGGGCATCATACAGGAATGTCTGCAACTGGAGTACCGGCTAAAGTTGCGCCGGGAAAAAATAAAACAGAGACCGGAAGAACTTATTTGCCCGGATCCTCAGGACCAAACTGGTGCTTTGGGAGACGGAAGCATTCTAGAGGAAACCATTACCCGTAATGATGAGCTTATTCAAAAAGCCGGCTTTTTTTTACAGCGGGCCTACCGGGTCCTGAAATGTCTTCAGGCCAGTGATGTCTGGGGCATAGAAAGCGGGGAGAAAGGTCCTTTTTTATCAGCAGAGTTGAGTATGTGGCTGGCGGAACGCCAGGAAGCAGAAAAAAGAAAAATTGTCCGGGATCTCCATGATGGTCCGACTCAGATCCTGTTTACCTTGTTGATCCGCCTGGAATTAATGAAGGATAACCCTGAAGCTGCATTCGGGAGAATGGCGGAGGAAATTGCCCTGATCCAGGACATGGGCAAGGAATGCCTGGCTGAACTGAAGCATATTATGCTGGACTTAAAACCGCCGCTCTTTTATGAAGCCGGTTTAATCCCGACCTTTCAGGAATATTTTCGGATATATGAAGGGAAGTATCATTTTCACATCGACTTTGACTATACCGGGGAGAAGCAACCATTATCTCCCCAGGTGGAAGCAGCCTTATTCAGGCTGATGCAGGAAGGGTTAAACAATGCCCGCAAACACTCCGGGACCAACCAGGCACGGGTCAGGGTGGGTTTTAGCCCGGTCATGGTGGGGTTGGAGATATCTGACCGGGGTCGGGGGTTTGACAGCCACCAGGTATTAATGTACAGAGACGACCGGTTAGGTATCAAAGGGATGATAGAGAGAGCCGAGTTAATGGGGGGGAATTTACACATTGCTTCTGCTGCTGGCACAGGAACCCGGCTTGAAATAAGATTGCCGATTAAAGGGGGAGGGCATCATGGAGAAGATTAAGGT
>PWPP01000123.1 GCA_003558625.1 Syntrophomonas sp. | reverse complement strand
GGCCACTGGCCGGGCCGGTCCTAAAATAGTGATGAACATCATCGTCAAACGCAATATGGCCAAACAGGTAGCGGATAAAATCTATGAAAAAGATGATTGTGCCTTTGTGGTGCTGTTAGAGCCCAAACAATTCCGCGGGGGTTATTTCAAGAAAAAGTAGAAAGGGAGATGTTCATTGTTAGAGTACTGTACCGCGGGAGAATCCCACGGCAAAGGATTAGTCACCATCATCACCGGTTTACCGGCCGGGCTGCAGGTAGATACAGGGGACATTAACCACCAGCTGGCCCAGCGCCAAAAAGGGTATGGCCGCGGGGGACGGATGAGCATTGAACAGGACCGGATAGAGATCCTTTCCGGGGTCCGGGGGAAAAAGACCATCGGCAGCCCCGTCAGCTTTTTTATTGTCAACAAAGATTACCCCAACTGGAGTAACGTTATGGATGCGGAACATAATACGCCCGGGGAAAGAGCTGTTCAAAGACCCCGTCCCGGCCATGCCGATCTCCCCGGAGCCATCAAATACCATCATCGCGACATGCGCAACATCCTGGAGCGGGCCAGTGCCCGGGAAACCGCGTCCCGAGTGGCCGCAGGTGCTTTTTTCAGCCAATTGTTGGCCTGCTTTGATATGGTCTTATACAGCCAGGTTGTTTCCATCGGTAGCATTGCCTGCCTTCCGGTCACCCCGGACAAGAAAAGCCGCAAAGACCTGGTGCAATCTATAGAAGCATCCCCCCTGCGCTGTGCTGACAGCCAAAAGACCCGGGAAATGATGGACCTGATTGACGGGGCAAAAGCCCGGGGGGAGTCCCTGGGGGGCAGTTTTGAAGTAGCTGCCCTGGGGGTGCCCCCGGGACTTGGCAGCCATATCAGCTGGGACCGCCGTTTAGATGCTCTTCTGGCCGGCCTGATCATGAGCATCCCTGCCATCAAAGGGGTGGAAATCGGTCCGGGCATAGACAATTCTACCCGTCCCGGATCCGAGGTTCATGATGAAATCTTTTATACGCCGGAGCTGGGGCTCTACCGCAAGACCAACCGGGCCGGGGGTATCGAAGGGGGAATCAGCAACGGTGAAACCATAACAGTCCGGGCTTTTATGAAACCCATACCTACTCTCTACAAGCCCTTAACCAGTGTGAACACCTCCACCTGGGAGGAAGAAAAGGCAGATATAGAACGGTCGGATATCTGTGCTGTGGCCCCGGCTTCCCTGGTGGGCGAGGCCATGCTGGCTTATGGGATCGCCCGGGCCTTTATGGAAAAATTCTCCGGGGATCACATAGATGAAATACAGCGCAACTACTGTACTTACAGGGATTACATGAAAAAGGTGTGGAAATGGGAAAAAACATAGTATTAATCGGTTTTATGGGCACCGGCAAGAGTTCCATCGGTTTTAGACTGGCCCAAAGACTCAGAATCACGTTTATTGACATGGACAAAGAGATTGAGAAAATTACCGGCATGACTGTGGCCGAGATTTTCAAGCGCCACGGAGAGGTCCGCTTTCGCTCCGAGGAGATACTTCTGGCCCGCAAGCTGTCCCAAAGTCGGGATCTGGTCATTGCCACCGGGGGCGGGGTGGTACTGCAGGAAGAAAACATCACCAATTTACGGCAAAACGGACTCGTCATCTGCCTGGATGCAGAGCCCCAGGATATCTTACGCCGGGTAAAGCGCAAAGCCGGGCTGCGCCCACTGCTGAGGAAAAAAAACCGGGTAGAAGATATCGAGCAAATGCTGGCGGAAAGAGAGAAATATTACACCTGTGCCGATTACCGCTTCAATACCAGCGACAAGGGACTGGATGATGTGGTCCAGGAGATCCTCCGGGTGGTGCAGGATAAAATCTGATCGGTCCCGGTTGCTGGGGGCCGCCGCACTCGGTGCGAAAAAAAAGGAAGAGGCATGAAGGAAGCGGGCAAAATCCTCATTGGCCCTGATTCCGCCTGACAAGAAACTGCCATAGAATCGCGAAAGGAACAGAAAACCTGATGAAAAAAGAAATACGGGTTGAACTGGGAGACAGAACCTACCCCATCTACATCGGCAGCGGCCTTCTGGAGCAAACGGGATCTTTGGTGAACACCTGCAGGAGCCGGTGCCAGGTGTTGCTGGTCAGCAATCCTACCGTATATGAACTCTACGGCGAGAAAACCAAAAAAAGCCTCCGGGAATCCGGTTTTAAAGTGGTAGTAAGCCTTATGCCCGATGGAGAACAATACAAAAACATGGATGAAGCCATGAAGGTGATTGATGTCGCCGTAGCCGCCCGCCTGGAGCGGGGAGATGTAATCGCTGCCCTGGGTGGAGGGGTGGTGGGGGATCTGGCTGGATTTGTGGCGTCAGTTTATCACCGTGGGGTAGACTATGTACAGATACCTACTACCCTTTTATCCCAGGTAGACAGCAGCATCGGGGGCAAGGTAGCAGTCAATCATCCCGGGGGGAAAAATCTCATCGGTGCTTTCCACCAGCCCCGCCTGGTCATCATCGATCCCCGGACCCTGGATACCCTCGAGGAGAGAGAATACCGGGCCGGTCTGGGAGAAGTAGTGAAGTATGGCATTATCTATGACCGCCAGTTCTTTCAATGGCTGGAGCAGCAGGTTTCGGCCATCAATGCCCGCGAGGTTGAAGCAGTGACAGAAATGATTAACCGTTCCTGTCTTATCAAAAAGGCCATTGTGGAGCAGGACGAAAAGGAACAGGGGCTGCGGGCCATCTTAAATCTTGGTCATACCTTCGGCCATGCCGTGGAGCAGCTTACCGATTACAAAGTATACCGGCATGGGGAGGCTGTGGCGATGGGGATTGTGGCTGCCTGCCATATGGCCCGGGAATACGGGTTGCTTTCAGGCGAGGAAACCGACCGCATCAAAAAATTATTTAAAAAAATTCAGTTATTAAGAGGATTTCCTTCGTTGCATGAAGAATACATCTTCCAGACAATGTTAAAAGATAAAAAAGTTCAGGCACAGGAACTGCAGATTATAGTACCGGCAGGCATAGGAGGCCATGAATTCATAACCGCCCCCAGCCGGGAACAGATCTTCCGGGCCATCAACAGTGCCAGGATGTCAGAATAAAGGGATGGGTGATACCTATAACATGTGATTATAATCCCTTATGTCTAAAAAGAACGATTTTTTGGGCAATATAAGATTTAATCCGGGCACAAGCATATATTTCAGTAAAAACCGATGGTCCGGGGATAGGGCCCAGCTTAACAACTAGCACCAAAGTGTTATAAACATACACTAGAGAACCACAAACAATCATTAAAAAAGACCACATAAATCCTATCCTGTAGTTTGTAGTTTAAAGCCTTGAGAACAGATACCATTAATACATAGAACTAAGTAATTAACAATATTACCCAACGGCAGACAGAAAAATACCAGGGATGAGGGGGGAGATAAAAAAACCAAAAATTTCATATTAAACTGAGGAGATATAGACGAGGGAAGTATCGGTTATTATCCCTACTTTATTAAAGAAGGGGGGGAAATAAGTGGATACTTTCAAAACGCGGGATAAATTGTTCATGATTGGAATTGTTTTCATCATAACCCTGCTGGCTTTTTCCGGTGGTGCAGTGCTTAGCAGTCAGTTTGCTGTAGCCGATCTACCGGTAAAGATGCAGGATTTGCGAGATAATGTATTTGCCACCCAGGATGATATTGCCTATGTATCGATGGAAAAAGTTGATAGGATAGTCATCTACATGAAGGACGATAACAGCAATGCGCTGTCCGGTAGTGACAAAACTCCGATTATCGACATTCCGGAATTACAGGTAGCCAGTAAGCTCCTGCAGGAGGCAAACAGCAAAAAAGCATCTACTGCAGTACCGGCAGCCCAGCCCCAGAAACCAGCTAATCCTCCGGTCAAAACCGGTGTGATTTCCGTTGCTTCTGGTCCGGTGGGAGTTGCAAATTCCCAGACATCCGGTCAGATCGTGCAGGCCCCCCTGGCTCCGGCGCAAGCTCAGGCCCAGGCCGCCATGAATATAGCGCAGAAACAAGATCTGCAACCCATTTATATTCAGGTGAGGCCCCCTTCTGAGTACGGGCTTAGCCATCTGACCCAGAACGATATCAAGAATTACCTGCAGCAGGATATCGTAAACAATATCATCAATCATGAATACAAAGAT
>PWPP01000128.1 GCA_003558625.1 Syntrophomonas sp. | reverse complement strand
GGTATGAACAGGGGATTCCCATATATCCGGAAGAGGAGCTGCCCCGTTTGATTAAAGATAACCAGGTCGATCAGGTGGTTTTTGCCTATAGTGATGTGTCCCATGAGTTTGTAATGCACCAGGCATCCCTGGCATTAGCCTGTGGAGCCGATTTTCGGCTGATGGGTCCCGCAACCACCATGCTCAAATCCAGGGCTAAAGTGGTGGCGGTAACAGCCGTTAGAACGGGAAGCGGAAAAAGCCAGACGACCAGACATGTAGCCCGTCTCCTCACCGAGGCCGGGAAAAAGGTAGCCATCCTGAGGCACCCCATGCCCTATGGACGTTTAGAGGAACAAGTAGCGATGCGGTTTGCCACTTATGAAGACCTGGAACGGTATAACTGCACCATAGAAGAACGGGAAGAATTCGAGCCCCATATCGATAACGGCATGGTGGTTTACGCCGGCATCGATTATGCCAAGATCCTCAGCCAGGCGGAAGCGGAAGCCGACATCATCCTCTGGGACGGTGGTAACAATGATATTCCTTTTATCGCTGCCGATATTCATATTGTAGTGGTAGATCCACACCGGGTAGGACATGAAACCAGGTATCATCCCGGAGAGACCAATTTACGCATGGCAGATATTGCCATCATCAACAAAATTGATTCGGCGGATCCGGCAGCGGTGGAACAGCTCCGGGAAGCGGTGGCCAGGAATAATCCCAGGGCCCATATCATCATGGCCTATTCCCCAATCAGTGTGGACCGGCCGGAATGGATAACAGGAAAAAATGTACTGGTTATTGAAGACGGTCCTACCCTGACGCATGGAGATATGGCATATGGTGCAGGTATTATTGCGGCAGAAAAATGGGGAGCCCGGGAAATCATTGATCCCCGACCCTATGCTGTAGGTACCATTAAAGAAACCTTTGCTGCCAATCCTCATTTAACCCGCCTGGTTCCGGCAATGGGGTATGGGAAAAACCAGATTGCGGAACTGGAGAAAACCATTAACGATTCGCACGCAGAGACAGTCGTGATCGGGACCCCCATTGACCTGAGAAGAATCATGACCCTGCAAAAGCCGGCGGTGAGGGTCAGTTATGAACTGGAAGAAGCGGCGGGACCCTCGCTGTCTGAGTTGCTGCAACCCGTTTTATAAACTGAAGTGATGTTCGATGGTACATGAGCACACCGGCAAAGAGGCCCGGTTTGGAAGCAGTTATATTGTAGGAGGCGGGGCCCGAAACCCTTAAGAAAAAAGGGCATCTGTAAGGTAAAACAAGGAGGAACGTTGCATGGATAAGGTGGTTTTAGCTTATTCCGGGGGATTGGATACGTCAATTATCATTCCCTGGTTAAAAGAAAATTACGGGTATGAGGTCATCGCTTTTTGTGCTGATCTGGGTCAGGAGGACGAATTAGAGCCGGTTCGGGCTAAAGCCCTGCAATCCGGAGCGGTAAAAATATATATTGAGGATCTGGTAGAAGAGTTTGTCAGGGATTATATTTTTCCTGTGATGCAGGCAGGAGCCGTGTATGAAAAGAAATATCTCCTGGGCACATCTTTTGCCCGTCCCCTTATCGCCCAAAAGATGGTGGAAATCGCAGAAAAAGAAGGCGCGATTGCGGTTTGCCACGGGGCTACAGGAAAAGGGAATGACCAGGTGCGCTTTGAGCTGACCATTAAAGCCTTAAACCCCGACTTAAAAATCATTGCCCCCTGGAGAGAATGGAACATCAGATCTCGGGAGGAAGCGATTGACTACGCCCGGGAACACGGAATACCGGTTCCGGTTACCAAGAAAAGCATTTATAGCCGGGATCGGAACATCTGGCACATTTCCCATGAGGGAGGAGACCTTGAAGATCCGGCAGTAGAAGCTTCTAACCGGCTTTATATGCTGACGGTTCCCCCGGAGGAGGCCCCGGACCGCCCTTTATATTTAAAAATAGGGTTTGAAGCCGGAATACCGGTATCCCTGAACGGGCAGATTTATGAAGCAGTACCCCTGCTGCAAGAACTTAACCGGTTAGGCGGGGCAAACGGGGTCGGAATCGTCAGCATGGTAGAAAACAGGCTGGTAGGGATAAAATCCCGGGGAGTGTATGAAACCCCGGGAGGTACAATACTTTATACTGCCCACGAAGAACTGGAGCGACTGACCCTGGATCGCAGGACCCTGCAATACAAGGAGCAGATGGCTTTAGTTTATGCGGAACTGGTTTACGATGGAATGTGGTTTTCCCCCCTGAAAAAGGCCATGGATGCCTTTGTGGCCCAAACCCAAAAAAATGTAAGCGGAGAAGTCACGGTCAAATTATATAAAGGAAGCTGTGCGGCAGTTGCTTCCACATCGCCTTATTCTCTCCACAGCCATGAATTAGCCACCTTTGGCTTTTCCGAAAGCTACAGCCAAAAAGATGCCGAGGGTTTCATCAATCTTTTCGGGCTGCCTTTAAAAGTGCAGGCCATGGTTAAAAAAAAAGCTGCCCGGCAACCTTAGCCCCGTGATTGATCCGGGGGGAAACCGGTTGGACTAATAATTATGAAACCTTCGAAATGGTACATAAAAAGGGGAATTTGCGATCAGGCGTGACACTAACGGTAAAAAATTGAAAATTGAGCATTTGTCTTTTCTGGTAAAGAAGAGGAGAATGTTATTTAGAAAACACTATATATAGTGCTATAATGATAACATAATCCTATATATTGTGTAATAACACTAGGAGGGGCAAGCATGGATATCAGTAAAATCAAAAAAAGAGACGGAAGTGTCGTCGAATTTGAAAAAGATAAAATCGCCCAGGCCATTTTTAAAGCGGCCAAGGCAGTCGGGGGAAAAGACTTTGCTACTGCCTGGGAACTAGCGGAAAAAGTGGTGGAAATAGCGCAATATGTTGATGATGATGAAATCGCTACGGTGGAAGGCATTCAAGATCTGGTAGAGAAGGTGCTGGTTAAAAACGGGCACTATAAAACCGCTAAAGCGTACATCCTGTACCGTAAACAGAGAGAAGATTTAAGAGAGACCAAGCAACTCCTGTTTAACAACCAGATCATCTCCAATTACCTGGAACGCAATGACTGGAGAATCAAAGAAAATTCCAATATGACCTATTCTCTCCAAGGGATGAATTTTCATATTTCCTCACTGATCGTTTCCCAGTACTGGTTAAATAAAATATACCCGCCCCAGATCCGGCAGGCTCATACCAGCGGAGATTTTCATATCCACGATCTTGGCATATTAGGGGTATACTGCGTGGGCTGGGATATACGGGACCTGCTGACCGAGGGATTCAAAGGGGTGCGGGGAAAAGTTGCCAGCGGACCGGCCAAACATTTTCGCTCTGTGTTGGGACAGATTGTCAATTTCTTCTTTACCCTGCAGGGAGAAGCGGCCGGAGCTCAGGCCTTTTCTAATTTTGATACCCTCCTGGCCCCCTTTATCCGTTATGACAAACTGGATTACAAGCAGGTGAAACAGGGGCTGCAGGAATTCGTCTTTAATATGAACGTTCCCACCCGGGTGGGTTTTCAAACTCCTTTTACCAACGTAACCCTGGATCTTAAGGTGCCTGAGTTTATGAAAAACGAGCCTGTTATTATCGGAGGCAAAATCATGGCTGCAACTTACGGGGATTTCCAGGAGGAAATGGACCTGTTCAACCAGGCATTTGCCGAGGTTATGATGGAAGGAGACAAAGAGGAGCGGGTATTTACGTTCCCCATACCTACCTATAATATCACGGAAGATTTCGATTGGGGCAACCCCAATTATGATAAAATATGGGAAATGACCGCCAAATACGGTATTCCCTCTTTTTCTAATTTTATCGGATCGGACATGAGTCCCGAAGATGCCCGCAGCATGTGTTGCCGCCTGCGCCTGGATAACCGGGAACTGAGTAAAAGAGGAGGCGGATTGTTCGGGGCTAATCCCCTAACCGGTTCCATCGGGGTGGTGACCATTAACATGAGCCGGATCGGCTATCTGGCCGGGGACAAAGCAGAGTTTTTTACCCGTCTGGAGGATTTGATGGACCTTGCCCGGGATAGTCTGGAAATTAAACGCAAGTTTTTAGAAAGCTATACCGATGCCGGTCTTTACCCTTATTCACAGTTTTACCTGCGCAATGTCAAGGAAGGGTTTGGCCAGTACTGGAAAAACCATTTTTCCACCATTGGTTTGGTCGGCATGAACGAAGCCTGTTTGAATTTTTTGGGGCAGAATATTGCTTCATCCGAGGGCATGGAGTTTGCCGGGGAAGTTATGGACTTTATGCGCAACCGCCTGGGAATATACCAGGAAGAGACCGGCAATATATATAATCTGGAAGCTACTCCTGCCGAGGGAGTGAGTTACAGTATTGCCCTGAAAGACAAGAAGGAATATCCTGATATACGCGTAGCCAATGATGAGGCGGTACAGCAGGGAGCCCAGCCCTATTATACCAATTCCACCCAGCTGCCGGTTGATTTCACCGGGGATCTCTTTGAAGCTTTGCAGCTCCAGGAGAGTCTGCAGATGCGTTATACCGGAGGGACTACGTTTCACATTTTCCTGGGCGAGGCTCTGCCTTCGGCACTATCGGTGAAGAAGCTGGCCCGCAAAGTATGCGAAAACTTTAAATTTCCTTATTTCACCTTAACCCCGACATTTAGTATTTGTTTCCGCCATGGTTATCTGAAGGGAGAACAGTTTACCTGTCCCCACTGTGCCGAGGAAGGAATTGAAAGCAACTGTGAAGTATATTCCCGGATTGTCGGTTATTTAAGGCCGGTAGACCAGTGGAATGCTGGGAAACAGGCGGAGTTTCATGAGCGGAAAAATTTTGATGGAGCTGTGACGTAAAATGGATTTTGCAGGCTTAACCCGCCAGAGTTTAACCGATTATCCAGGGGAAGTAGCCGCGGTATTATTTACCCGGGGCTGTAACTTCCGTTGTCCTTATTGCCATAACCCCCAGTTGGTTTTCAATGATGGGAAAAAAGTACCTTCTATTACCCTGGAAGAAGTTTTGGAGTTTCTGGAACAAAGAAAAAACTTCATTGATGCTGTTGTCATCAGCGGGGGAGAACCTACCCTGCACCGGGAACTTCCAGGGTGGATCCGCCGGATTAAAGAAACGAACTGCCTGGTCAAACTGGATACCAACGGGACCAATACCGCCATGATTAAAGAACTCCTGGAAGAGAAGCTGCTGGATTATATCGCATTGGATATCAAAGCCCCCATGGATTATAAGAAATACCAGAAATCCTGTATTAAAATAACGGCGGCGGAGTTTTTTAACATCCGTAATACCATTCACCTGCTTCAGAACAGTCCGGTTTATGCAGAATTTAGGACCACGATCGTTCCGGTCATTCATAAAGCAGAAGATATTGTGGCGATTGCCCGCTATCTGGAGGGAAGTGCCCGCTATACCCTGCAGCAGTTTAATCCCCGCATCACGTTGGACCACAAATTCCAGTCCGTCAGACCGTACTCCCAGAAAACCATGGAGCAAATTGCCGAGCAATGCCGTCCTTATATCAGTGAGGTTACCCTGCTTTATTCTTAAATAGAGGAGCGAGTATCAGATGAAATTGTGGAGTGGAAGATTTTCCCGCCAGACGGATAAACTTACCGAAGATTTCAATGCATCCATCGCTTTTGATTCCCGTTTATACCACCATGATATCACCGGCAGTATTGCCCATACCCGGATGCTGGCCCGCCAGGGTATCATCAGTGTTACGGAACGGGATCTGATTATAGCAGGACTGGAAGAAATCCGGCAGGAAATCGAACAGGGCAAACTGGAATTCAGCCCTGCAGCTGAAGACATTCATATGAATATTGAAACCTTTCTTATTGCCAAAATTGGTGATGTAGGAAAGAAGCTACATACGGGCAGAAGCAGAAATGACCAGGTGGCATTAGACTTGCGTTTGTATTTACGCCAGGAGATTGAAGAAATTCAGGATCTGTTGCTGAAGCTGGAAGAGTTGCTGCTGGAACTGGCGGCCGAACATATAGAGACCATCATGCCGGGATACACCCACCTGCAAAAAGCCCAACCTGTTAGCTTAGCCCATCACCTTATGGCGTATTTTGAAATGCTGCGCCGGGACCTGGAGCGTTTACAGGATACGAAGAAAAGGCTGAACTATATGCCCCTGGGTTCAGGAGCCCTGGCGGGGACGGTTTTTGATCTTGATCGACAGTATGTTAGCGATCAGTTAGGTTTTAGCGGTATCACGCGCAACAGTCTGGATGCCGTCAGTGACCGGGATTTTGTCCTGGAATTCTGTGCTTGTGCCAGTATCATGATGATGCATATGTCCCGTTTAGCAGAGGAAATCATTTTGTGGTCCACTCATGAGTTTTCTTTTGTAGAATTAGATGATGCCTTTGCTACCGGCTCCAGCATTATGCCCCAAAAGAAAAACCCTGACATCGCGGAACTCATCCGGGGAAAAACCGGCCGGGTTTATGGAGATCTGATAACCTTATTGACCATCATGAAAGCCCTTCCCCTGGCTTATAATAAAGACATGCAGGAAGATAAAGAGGCGCTTTTTGATGCTGTGGATACAGTGAAAAAATGTCTGCTGGTGATAACCCCCCTGCTCCAAACTGCCCGTTTCAACCGGGAGAATATGGCGCGGGGGGCCCGGGGAGGCTTCACCAATGCCACGGATTTGGCGGATTACTTGGTCCGCAAGGGCCTGCCTTTTCGAGATGCCCATGAGGTTGTAGGCAAGGCGGTTTTATATTGCATAGAAAAGGGTAGCGTTTTAGAAGAGTTGAGCCGCGAAGAATATCAGCGATTTTCTCCTGTTTTTGAGGAGGATGTTTATTCAGCCATTTCCATAACCAATTCCCTGGCCTCGCGCCAAATAGCAGGTGGTCCGGCTCCCATAGCGGTGAAAGCGGCCCTGCAAGAGGCTCGGGCCTGGCTCCGCAGTCAAAAAAAGCCCGGCTGAGGCCGGGCTTTTTCGTTAGATACAAGCTCCCCCGAGGGGGAGTTATTGTTATGTCTGCCTGTTCATCGGACTACCTGGGTGGTGAAACATGAAAGGTAAAAACCCTAGCCGGTTTATACCGGTCTGCCTACTGCTCCCCCTGAGGCCGGGGATTTTCTTTCTCTTCCACGGCCTTAGGAGGAGGCCCGAAATAGACCAAACGGTTTAAGGGGTGGTAATAATCCCGGGTAAGCTGCTCCCTCTTAATAACCTGGCCCTGGTCATCATAAAAGGTACGGAAAGAACGGGCAATATATCCATTGGCACCTGCTACCCGGACGATTTCTTGGCCCGGCCTTAAGCTGGGATCGGCGATTCTTTCTGTTCTGAAAGGCAGGACCTGATCTGTAACCTGGCTCAATTCGATATGTTGTTGATACTTACGATGGCCATAGAAATTAAAAGTCAGGCGGCCCGGGGAAATAAAGGTCTTGATATAAAGGGGATGCTCCATATGGTTTTTAAAACGAAGATCCTGGGAGCCATACGCGATGGTGGCATCCCTGCCCGGAGGCAGATACGGGATGGCCAGGGAGTGATTGTGCCGTTCCGCCATACTTAATCCTGCCAGGAGGGCAGCATTATAAAGGGTGGAGGAAACCTGACATATCCCCCCTCCCAGGCCCGGTTGAAAGCGACCCCCGATAATGATTAATGCTTCCCGGTAACCCCGGGCGACGGTCCGGGGCCCTACGGTCCGGTTAAAGGAAAAAACTTCTCCGGGAGCCAGGATGGTATTGTCCAAGGTCATGGCTGCCAGCTCTAAATTATGAGAGCGGTTGATTTCCCTGGGATTATACTGGGTGGAAAAGCTGGACAACTCTTCCAGGTAAAGGTGTTCTTCATCTGCTATCCGGCCCAAATAGTGCAGCATGCGTACCACCATGACTGCCGATTCAGCCCGGGTGGAAGTTCCCCGGGGCTTAAAGGTATGATCCGGATAGCCGCCGATGAAATTCAGGGAATAAGCATGTGCCACTGATTCCAGAAACAAGGGATTGATGTCGGGGCTATCCAAAAAAGGCAGATCCAGGGGGGCAACCACAGGGATATCTGCCGGGGTTACGGCCCGGGCAATCATTTTGGCTATTTCTTCCCGGGTGATTGGCTGATCCGGGTTAAAATGATAATCATAATCCCGGGGTGAAATGAGTCCATGTACGACCAGGGAAGCTATCTGGTTTTGGGCCCAGTGCCCCTCGATATCAACCAGGCTTTGATCCTTTGCTGCAGCATACTCCAGTGCTTTGAAAAGTACGGTGGAGAATTCAGCCCGGGTAATGGGAGCCTGGGGTCTGAACGTTCCGTCCGGATAGCCGGTGATGGCATCGATTTTAACCAGCTGCCGCACCTCCCCTTCAGCCCAGTGGGTGAACAAATCAGGAAGCAGGGCGGCTCCGGCCGGGGCCAGGGTGGTACCCAGCAAAAACATAAAAAGCAGCAGTAAACCCAGCGTGTGACGCATGTATAAACCTCCTTCTCAAACATAAAAGGTTCTCATCTCAATTATTGTACTATACTTTTTGGCTTTTTGTTTACTGGCGGTAATTTATGAGGCATAATCCTTTTCCCATGGAACCGTACGAAGTAGTGGGGAGGGTAAAAGCGGGTATGGAACCTCTATGATGGATAGAAATAGATTACCGTAAGATGTCTCTTTCCAACGCCGGATTTCAGCAATATATAAAGACTTATCAGCCCGGAACTGTTTTGGTTAACCTCACAGGAAATGATATGATAAAAAAAGCAGATCAATAAAGGGTACCAGGTGCACTGAGGAGGTGAGAACATTGCCCGGACAAGCTTTAAGTTATTTAAAAAATTTTACCAAAGATAAGTATATTGCCTCTATGATGCCAACCTCTAAGTTTGGGGTCCAACGGGTTTGCCGGAATATTAACTTCCGGCACTGCAGATTAATTATTGAGTATGGTCCGGCCACGGGAGTCTTTAGTCGTTACCTGCTGCGAAAAATGAATGACCGATCCCGTCTGCTGTTAATCGAAAGAAACCCTGAATTCGTGACCTATTTACAGGATCACATCCGGGATAAACGGGTTTATGTAGCCCATGACAGCGCCGAAGAGGTTCTGAGTATCCTTAAAAACCTGGGGTTGGGCGCGGCAGACTATATCATTTCGGGAATCCCTTTTAGCTTTTTAACTCCCGCACAAAGAGAGCAGATCATTGATAACAGCTGTCAGGCTCTGTGCCCCCGGGGAACGTTTTTGGCCTACCAGACCTTTTACCAAAAGGATGAGCATTTGAAGACATATCTGCAACAATACTTCCAAACGGTAGAAGACCAGCTGGAAATCAAAAACATCCCCCCCCTGCGCATCTATCACGCATCGAAATAATGCAACCATCATGGCGGCAGGGTGTATTTTAGCTGCCATGATTCCGGCATAAAAGATTCGGGCCAAGCTCTGGAAGATCAAATGTTAAGAAAAAACCCTTCAGCGGTGGTGTGGCTGAGTTTTTTAAATAGAAAGAGTTTATATTATGAGAAGATATTTTTCGTCGCTTCTTACCTCCTGGCAGACCGGGAAGTTAAAAAAACGGTATCTTGAGCTGCATCCTGGTTCCCGTAAGGAAGCGGAACATACATGGGAGCGCCAACTTAAGGTACTGAAGCAAAAGCGTCCTGGATATCCTGAAAAGTGGTACAGTGAAAAAGTGCTTTATGACCTGGAAAGAGACCGCAGGTGAAAAAGGCCCCTTTCCCGGTAGGAAAGGGGCCTTTGGTTTTGTTTACAGGGTTTCTGGTTCCGGTGCCAGGGTTAGCATTTCTGTCATAAACTGGTCCATGGTAAGGAAGTCGGTAATTTCAGGGACCTGAAAGGACACCCCGAAATCATAAATTTCATAAGAGGCCTGCTGCTGCATAGATATTTGTGCTTTGCCGGGCATATCGGGATCCGGGATATCCATCACCATAGCAATATCAGCGATTAAATCCATGTATTCCATCATAAATGTATCCTGGTTTACCCATAAATCATACACCATAAAAAGTTCCATGTTTTCTAGCATATCCTGCAATACCTGGTTCATATCCTGGCCTCCATGATCTGCCAAACCAATCCCCATTTGGGATAGCTGTTCCCCCAGGGAGGCCATCATTTTACTGAAACTGGCCGGATCCAGGGTGACTTTAACAACCCAATAGTTTTTGCCCTCCCGAGACTGATCCGGGGCAAAACTAAATAGAGCTCCAAGTTCCTGCATTTGCTCCGCCGTTTTAACCGGGTCCTGGCTGCCGTATTCTTCGACCAGGTCCTTCATATCCAGACCGGGAATATCAAATAATACCCATCCCGCTTCCGGAATATACAAGAAAAACCCCTCTTCATTGAAGACAATTTCTGAAACCAGTTCCTGGTCATTCAGAGGTTCTTCCGGTATCATCTTGATCTCCATGTACATTAACAAAGGGTTTTCCTGCAGGGAAGCATCGATTAAAGTGGTCATTTTCTGTTGCTGCGGCATTTCTCCGGGTATATTCACATCTATGATCATATCGATGCCTGCGCGCATTTTGTAGGAATTGATGTCTGCCATGGACTGGGAAGACCGGGTAAGTACTTCCAGGGGAGTCATATTATTTTTGGCCTCATGATATTGGACCAGGATTTTCCTTTCCTTCTGATTCCAGCCGATTTCTGCTCCCAGCATTTCACTTACGGCGCGAAAAGGTACCAGGATCTGGTTTCCAACCAGTTCCGGGCTCCGGGGCAAATCTTTGCCGGCTTCACCGTTTAAGAGGACATCTTGCTGTCCGACCCACATTTCAAGCAGGAGGTCATTTTTGCTGATGCAGATGTTAGAATCCTCTTCAATAATTACCTTGGCTCCATACATATAACTGATCACATCCACCGGGACACTGGTGACACCAGCCTCTAATGTTGGCGAGAAATGGGGGGCATAGTTCTTATCATTTACCTGAAAGGTGATACCTGCCAGCACCGGGCTGGCCAGGAAGGCAACTATTAACAGCGCCATGAGTAGTGTTGATTTAATCCGCAATTTCATTCCTCCTTTAATTTGTCAGATATTATTGAGGACGGAGTTAAATAAAGAAGATCTTTATCGACAGGGTAGCAACAGGGATGTTATATGGGCTTACATGATCCCTCCTCTCTTGCGTTGAATGAACGATCCTTCCCGGAAGGGAAAAAAGCGTTTCAGGCCCATAACAGGATTTAACGTACCGGTAAGAAATATTATAACATAAGAACAGTCCATGTTTCTTACCCCCCCAGCGGATGTCTGACTGCTGAAGATCGGGAGTAAAGATTATTTCTAAGCCCGGTGTTATCCCCCCTTATTGGCCCAAAAACTGCAAATACAAAAGGCTGCTTTCTTACCCCAAGGGCCGGGATCTGTCTATTCAAGTGGTTTTAGGTGTTGGGGTAGGGGAAAGTGTATATCAAACGAAACCCCGTTATTTTTGTTTTGTACGGTAATTTTTCCCTGGTGCAAATGTACTATTCCTTTTACAATGGATAAGCCTAAACCCATTTTCCCCCGGGATCCCTTGGTAAATTTATCTAACATTACCCCCAACATTTTTTCTTCAATGGGGGGGCCGTCATTCCAGATATGTAACAACACCGATGAGATTTCCCGTTCCCGGCTTGGGTTCAAAGTGATCCGGATCCGTTGGGCGGCATAACGGAGCTGGTTATCCAGGAGATTCTCCAGCATGACCTGTAGTTGTTCCCGGTCTCCTAATATTTCCAGGGCAGATAACTGCAGAGTCCAATCCAATTCTGGGCGCTGCCAGCGGAATCTTTCTACCACTCCGCAGATTAACCGGTCTAAAGATACCGGTTCATAGTCCGGTTGACGGGTAGATAAATAATCAAGCTTGGTCAAATAGAGTAAGTTTTGAATGCCCTGTTCTAAACGTTCGGCTTCACTTTCTATGACCCTGGTAGTTTCGGCTAAATCACCTTTAGGATAAATGCCGTCTTTGATGGCCTGAATATAGCTGCGGATAACCATTACCGGTGTTTTCAATTCATGGGATATATGCTGTAAAAAGGACTGTTGGGCTTCATCCTGGGCGATTAGCTGCCGACGCAGCTGTTCAATAGAATTGCCCAGCTTTCCAATCTCATCCCCCCGCTGCAAATGCAATGGTTCATGCCAATCCCGCAGGGACAGTTTTTTCACCTTTTTTTCCAGGGTGATCAAGGGATGGGACACATAACGGGCCAGGGCCAGAGAAGGGATCCAGCTTATTAGAAAAACCAGGAACATTATGAGAAGGATTTGCTTAAACAAAGTCTGGACTAAGTCTTCGCGATATGTATCCCACATATAGGAGACCAGGTAAACATTTTGCCGGCCCAGTTCGCTCCTGGTTATCACATAAAAGATTTTTTCATCCTCTATATCATTACTGTACCTCTGGCTAGTGGTTGTTTGTGTCCGGGCTTCAGCAATGACCTGGTCTAAAAAAGAAGAAGGCAAAGGCACTGCCGGGAATACATTGTCCCGGTCGGGAGCAATGATGAAATGACTGATGGTACGCAGTCCCTGTCGCTGTTGCCTGCGTTCGGCCATGAAGGCACCCAGCCCTCTTTCCTCGGCATACCCGGATGGGTAGAAATGGAGTAAAGAGATTTGTGATTCTTCAATGGTGGCATATATCTCCTGGGTAAAAAAATTCCGCAGGGTCCAGGGAAATACTAACGATAAGACCAGGGATATAATTAAGGTAATGGCAGCAAAGACCAGCCAAATTTGTATGGACAGGGGCCAGTTTCTCATATCTGCACCATCCGGTAGCCATAGCTATAGAGGGTTTCTATGCGCAGGCAGGGCATTTTCCTGCGCAGTCTTCGGACCAGATCATCCACCACCCGGTCACTGCCATAATAGTCCTGACCCCAGATATGCAGCAGTATTTGTTCCCGAGTTAAGGCCTGTCCCACATGATTCAGCAAATAGACTAAAAGATCAAACTCTCTGGCGGTAAGTTCAATCGCACCTTGATCCCAAGTAACGGTGCGACTCTGGAGATATACCGTATAAGGGGGGATGTCCCGGGAAGCGGCCGGGGTGGTTTCAACTCGGGCCAGGATTTTGCCGACACGTATGATTAACTCCCGGGGCAAAAAAGGTTTGGCCAGGTAATCATCGCTGCCCAGTTCCAGACCGACTACCCGGTCTATGTTCGCGTCCCGGGCAGAGATGAAGATAACCGGGATATGGGGAGAGGAGTTTTTAATTTCCTGGAGCAAATGGTAGCCATTGATATCGGGCAGCATAATGTCTAAAATCCACAAGTGGGGTTCAAGACCAATGGCCTGCAAGGCTTCGGCTCCGGTAAAAAAAGAGGAAACCTGCCATCCTTCCCGGGATAAATAGGTGCTAAGGATTACATTTAAGTTGGCATCATCTTCCACCAGATGTATACGGTAAGACAAGATTTCCACTCCCCCAGTCTACAAAAAGTATAACAAAGAAAGGACGCGTTGCCAAAAACACGTCCTTTCAGGAAACATTCGGCTCCATGGGCGCCGTTGGAGGTACCGGCTGCCAACATATTGTAGCCTGGGGCTAAGACAAACTGCCGTTTAATATTTGCTCCCGCACTTTTTTTTGTTTGAGCTCCTTGTTTTTTACCTGTTTCATTTCCCGGGCCTTATAGACCAGGTCCTCGGGAATGACATCCTTGATCTGGGCCTGAAATTCCTCGCAGCTAATGGCTCCACTGTCCCGCCTGTTTCTCAATTCTTCAATCTGGTCTTTCAATGCAGCCGGCAGATTGGAATGAGGGCCGATACCTCTGCGTTCATAATCACCGGGAACTAATTCCTTCAATGCTGACAGAAACTCTTCCCGGCTGAGAGAACCGCTGTCTAACTGGTTCCTCAAATCTTCCAGCTGCTCCCTTAACTCATCGGATACATTTGAATGAAAACCCCCAATTCTGTTTTCCTGTCCCCATTCACATTCCACGGGACACTCCAGGCGGAGACGCTCTTGGATATTTGTCCGTAGCTTGTTGTTGGCATGATTATCAGGGTCAGCACCGGCAGCTCCTACCAGGGCTGTGGTTGAAAACAGCAGGGACAGAATAAGTATGACGGGTAAGGCCTTTTTCATCATATTCATAGATACACCTCCTCTCATTATTTGTACCTCCTTTACTTATTATGGGGGACATTTATGGCAGGATTATCACAGGATTGTGTGAAAATATGTTAAGAGGGGGAAGAAGATTCCTGCGTGTACATCTGCAGAAATAGAGAAAATGAACCTGTAAAGGGCTGGGGATCAGTATATAAAGATTATCCTATAGGGGATCATGTGCATACACCCCACAAATTTCATCATCGTCTAATTCTTTATTATCGACTTCTTCCCGGTAGAAGTGTCGCAAATAAAGCTTATAGAAAGCCGGTATTAATAATAATGTGAGCAACGTGGAAAAAATCAGGCCTCCGGCAATGGCAATGGCCAGGGGTTTAAAGAGGAGATTTTTTCCCAGGACCAGGGGCATGAGGCCGAAAAAGGACGTAAACGAGGTTAACAGAATGGGGCGCAATCTCTGGGCACAGGCCAGTTGGATAGCCTGTAACGAGGAATACCTGCGGGCAATGTTCATTTCCATAAATTCTACCAGAATGATTCCGTTACGCACCACAATCCCGGCTAAGCTGATTACTCCCATCATGGACATAAAACCCAGACCGGTCTGGGTAAAAAACAGGCTGAACAAAGCCCCTGAAGTACTAAGAATAACAGTAATAAAAATGAGCAGGGGCAGAATCAACGAATTAAACTGAATGGCTATTACAATCAATACCAAAACGATAACAACCATGAAAATTTTGCCGATTTCTACAAAAACCTCGGAGCGGGCAGCGGTTTCGCCGGCGACAATTAATTCATAACCCGGGTATAAGGCCATCACTTGCTCTATCTGGGGCATTATTTGATTGATAATGCGGTCAGGATTGGTCTGGCTGTCAGTATAACCACGAACCGTAATGGAAGATTGGTAATTAAAGCGGCTAAGGTTTTGTAAGCTAAATTCAGGTTTTACCACTGCCAGGGCAGATAAGGGCACGCGCTCTCCCTGGCTGGAGAGGATCGAAATACGATTGATACTCTCCAGGGGGGATTCCCGGTTAAAACTGTATTTAATCCTGAGATCCACCAGGCTTTGATCATGTTCAAACTCTCCTGCCGGTAATCCTTCTCCCAGGAGTCGGAGGATTTCCGAAAGCTGGCGACTGCTGATACCAAATTCTTCCATGGCCGAACGCTGGGGGTAAAAACCCAGGGCCGGCAGTTGCCGCCCGGCATCATCGGTAATACTCTCCACACCGTCCTGGCTGGCCATGAGGTTCTTAATTTCTGCTGCAATGACATTTAAGGTCTCCGGTGATTCTCCCTGAATTCTGAGGGCAACAGGAGCTCCCACGGGGGGGCCTGATTCTATGACCGAAGCGGTAATCATCATACGGGGAAACCGGTGCTGCATTTCGCGGTTAAGCTGTTCTCTCAGGGTAGCAGCAGTGAGGATTTCCCGGTCAACATAGATCAGCATACTTGAGGTATTGGGTCCAATATTGGCGGTGCTGGTCATGCCAAACAAACGGGGAATACTGGTGCCCACAAAGGTATTGATT
>PWPP01000018.1 GCA_003558625.1 Syntrophomonas sp. | reverse complement strand
GGTGCTTAAAGTTTCCAACTGGGCTGCTGCCCTGGAGCAGTGGCTGCAGGTCTTAGAGGGGGAGACGGCTCAGACCTGCGACTGGCTGCAAAAACACGGTCTAGATAACTGGATTATCAATAAACAGGTGCAGCTGTTAATCCACCATTTCCAACAGTATCCACTGGACTTACGTTTAAAGACGGCAGAAATCTGTGACTGGGATGATATGAATTATCCGGAGATGATCACCGCTTATAAGGAATCGCAGCAGTATCTTAATAATTACTCTGCAGCTATTTTAAATACCCGGCCCGAGGAATGGCAGAAAGCATACCAGGCATTTCTCAGGGGGGTGAATACCAAAGCTTCTTATTGGGATAAGAAAACGGAAGCCACCTATAAAAAATATTTTGAAGAATACTTCATTTTTGACTGGACTGGTACCAAGGACAGCACTATAGCCAATTTATTCTGGGACGAGCAGGCGCGCAGGTTCCCGCCTCATTTGAAAGAGGCTGTTTTTCAGGTGATGATGAGCTATATCGGGGCCTATAAAGTGTCGGCCGGAGATTATAATGTGTTATATTTCCAGGATATGTTTACCGGGCGCAAATACCGGGTCCGTGGGCAGTATGTGCATAGTATGGTGCAGAGTTTTTCCCCGGGCATGGTGGTTCTTACCCGGGCTCTTCCGCTGGGCCAGGATTTGTGGCTGAATGATCCCTTTTATATTATGCTCTCCGATTATCAAGAATACTTTGAGCACACTATGTTGCAGTATATGGAAAAAATGTATCCCTATGACCAGAGTGATCCCATCTTTTTAAAACAAAGGGGAGAATTGATCCTCAAGGCCTATTTGCAGGCTTTATCCGATATGGAAACACATACCCTGAGTTTATTAAGAGAACCTTTGCATATCGACTGGCTGCAGGCTAAAACCAGCGAGGCTGGGGTTATTGCTGAATATTTTAACATCCACAAAAAATTTTTTCTGCTACAAAAAAAGGGAGGCAGAAAAAGCTACCTGTGGATTAGTCCCGGAAACAATGTTTATCACTGGGGCTATGTCCTCCTCGACAAGGAGCAGATGCTTGTTTTTACCCCGCCCGGCAAGGAACAGGCCAGAATTATCAACGAAATCAGGGGGATTATGAAGCAGTCGGGTATCCTTTTGGGTTTTCAGGAAATGGGGGTTTCCGATCCATGCCGGAACCGCTTGGAGCAGACTCTGATTACTGATTTGGCGGGGTTTTTTCGCCAAAAACCGCAACTGTCAGAATACCTTGACTCCAGATCGGCTGGAAGATGAAAATGTTGAATATGAGCAGGGATTATTTATGCTCAAGCTTGGAACCCGTTTAATGCAGAATATACCGGAGCCAATATATTAATGGGGAGCCTGTATATTAACCGGAAATCTTCCGCCATAAAACACAAAAACCGCCACCAAATGTTTGGGTATGGTTTTGTTGTGAATATTTCCAGCTTTTTTTCTTGACTTTTTGGCCCCGGCATTTTATTCTTTCTTTCATAGGCTATAGAAGCGGGCCAGTGAGAGATCTTCTCCAGGCCCGGGCGAGATACGCAGGATGGGATTTCGTCTTATGCTCCGGCAAAAAAATACCTCGGCACCTGCCGGGGTGTTGTGTTTTTATCATAATTAGGGTAAATTCTAGTAAGGATTATTTTGCACATCATTATTATAAATAAAAAACACAGAAGGAGGATATTTAATGAGCGCCAGGTTGGAAAAAATTGAAAACAGCGAAGCTCACCTGGAAATTGAAGTAGATGCCCAACTCTTGGAGGAAGGACTTGACAAAGCCTATCGCAAGGTGGTTAAACAGCTTAATGTTCCGGGTTTCAGACAAGGGAGGGCTCCACGTCAACTGATAGAGGCTCATTTTGGAAAAGAGATCCTTTATGAAGATGCTTTGGAATTTGTTGTTCCCCAGGCTTTTGAACAGGCGGTAAAAGAATTGGATATAGAGGCTATCGCCCAACCAGAATTTGAAATAGTTGATATAGAGGCCGGTAAACCTTTGAAGTTTAACGCCAAGGTAGCAGTTAAACCAGAAGTTAAAACCGGGGAAATAGAAGGATTGGCTGTAAACATACCGGTTGTTGAAGTAAAAGATGAAGATGTAGAGAACAGGATTAAGGGAATTCAGGACCGGTATGCCGAAATTTTCGAAAAAACCGAGGAACCGGCTGTTTTGGGCGATACCGTAACGATTAATTTTGAGGGCTTTAAAGATGATGTTCCGTTTGAAGGGGGAAAAGGTGAAGACTATCCCCTGGAATTAGGATCCAACTCTTTTGTGCCCGGGTTTGAGGAGCAGCTGGTAGGTATGAAAACCGGTGACCATGCTGCCATCAATATAACGTTTCCCGAGGAATACCAGGCACCCGATTTAGCGGGTCAGCCTGTGGTCTTCAAAGTGGAAATCAAAAAAATCGAGGGCAAAAGAGAAAGAGTGTTAGATGACGAATTTGTGCAGGAAGTCAGTGAGTTTGATACGATAGCCGAGTTTACCGCCGATATCAGAAAAAGTATCGAAGAAGCGGCCGAGAACAAGAAGAAAGAATTCATTAACAATGCGGTGCTGGAAAAACTTTTGGGGCAGGCAGAGATTGAAGTAGCCCCGGCAGTAGTGGCTAAGCAGGTGGAAGTGATGAAGAACCAGTTTGAACAACGCATTACCATGCAGGGTCTTAACCTAGAACAATTCTACCAGTTGACCGGTTCCAATGAGGAAAAACTAATAAACGACTTATGGGCTGAAGCCTTGCGCAATCTGAAAATCAACTTTTTGTTAAGCAGCATTGCAGAAAAGAAAGGCTTTGAAGCCCTGGAAGAGGAAATAGATCAAAAAGTTGCCGAATTGGCGAAAAATGCCAACATGGAGGTAAAACAGGCCCGGCAGCAGCTGGAAGGTATTATGGAGGATCTGCGTAACAGCATTACCAATGAAAAAGCCATGGCCTATCTGGTAGAGCACGCCATTATTACCGAATCCGATGCACCAGCGGCAAAGGAGGAGACAGCAGAAACTGAAATCGAAGCGGAGACGGAAGCAGCTGACGAGGACAAAAAAGAATAGTTTTAAGAGGGGTGAAATTTATGTCTTACCTGGTACCTATCGTTGTGGAACAAACCAATCGCGGAGAAAGATCCTATGATATATACTCCCGGCTTTTAAAGGACCGGATTATATTTTTGGGTAGTGCTATTGATGATGCAGTAGCGAATTTGGTCATTGCCCAGCTGCTGTTTTTAGAGGCCGATGATCCCGACAAGGATATTTCTATTTATATAAACAGCCCCGGAGGTTCTATCACGGCCGGTATGGCTATTTATGATACGATGCAATACATCAAGTGCAATGTTAGCACCATTTGTGTTGGCCTGGCGGCCAGCATGGGAGCTTTTCTCCTGTGTGCTGGGACCATTGGCAAAAGATATGCCCTGCCGAATGCTGAAGTGTTAATCCACCAGCCTTCCGGCGGGACGCATGGTCAGGCCACGGATATTGAAATTCAGGCCCGCAGGATTTTAAGAATGCGGGAACACTTGAATACGATAATGGCCCAAAGAACCGGGCAAACCCTGGAAAAAATTCAGAAAGATACGGAAAGAGATTACTTTATGTCTGCCGATGAGGCGAAGGAATATGGTATCATAGATGATATACTGACCGAAGCAAAGAGGAGTGTTAAATAGCCTTTTCGGACATGAGAGGTGAAAATTATGAACAAATACGGAGAAAACAAAGGTCAACTGAAATGCTCATTTTGCGGGAAGACCCAGGATCAGGTAAAAAAACTGGTAGCTGGACCCGGAGTTTATATTTGTGATGAATGCATTGAGCTCTGTAATGAGATTATTGAAGAGGAACTGGTAGATGATCTGAATTTTGAATTGGGGGAAGTACCCAAGCCCCAGGAAATTCGGGGGATACTGGATGAATATGTAATCGGTCAGGACAAAGCGAAGAAATCACTGGCCGTGGCAGTCTATAACCATTATAAGCGTATTAACATGGGAACCAAAATGGATGATGTTGAACTTCAAAAAAGCAATATCATGATGCTAGGACCCACAGGCAGCGGGAAAACCCTGTTAGCCCAAGCCCTGGCCCGGATTTTAAATGTACCCTTTGCCATCGCGGATGCCACTTCTCTAACTGAAGCCGGCTATGTGGGCGAAGATGTGGAGAATATTTTATTGAAACTGATCCAGGCTGCGGATTATGATGTTGAGAAAGCAGAAAAAGGCATTGTTTATATTGATGAAATCGATAAAATAGCCCGTAAAACAGATAATCCCAGTATCACCCGGGATGTTTCGGGTGAAGGAGTGCAGCAGGCCCTGCTGAAAATTTTAGAGGGTACTGTGGCCAGTGTACCTCCCCAGGGCGGAAGAAAACATCCCCACCAGGAATTCATCCAGGTAGACACCAGCAATATATTGTTTATTTGTGGGGGTGCCTTCGAAGGCATAGACAAGATTATTCAAAACCGGGTGGGACAAAAAGTCATGGGCTTTGGAGCTGATGTCAAGAGTAAGGAAGAGAAAAAAATCGGGGAAATTCTGGATATGATCCTGCCCCAGGATTTGCTGCGCTATGGCCTGATCCCCGAGTTTGTAGGACGGGTGCCGATCGTGGTGACGTTGGATAGCCTGGATGAGGAAACATTGATCCGTATCCTGACCGAACCCAAGAATGCCTTGATTAAACAGTATAAAAAGCTGTTTGAGCTGGACGGAGTAGACCTGGAATTTATGGACGATTCCCTGGCGGGTATTGCCGAGGAAGCCTTACGCCGAAATACCGGAGCCCGGGGTCTGCGCGCCATTATAGAGGATATTATGCTGGAGGTTATGTACGAGGTGCCTTCCAGGCTTGATGTTACTAAAGTGGTAATCACCAAGGAAGTGGTAGAAAAGAAAGAGCAGCCGTTTTTGGTTACCGTTGATGCCAAGCGGAAAGTTAACTAGGTTTACCAGGATAAACGGATCACAGGAAAAAGGTAACTGCGGTTACCTTTTTTTGCTATATTAATCTACGGGGCATAGTTGTTATGATAGTTATGTTTCTGTTTTCAAGGGCTGTATGCCCTGAATTCATGGCAGGGGGGATCGCGGCTAAGCAGAGCTGTTCCCCGGGCTTCAAACAACCCCTGCTGGTATTCTTGCACCCGGGCCATACATATAGTAGAATAAATATGCTTAAGGAGGTGTTTTTTTTTGCAACAGATAAATAAAATTACATTGCGCAAGATCCCCATGCTGCCCTTGCGGGGCCTGCTGGTTTTCCCTTATACGGTAATCCATCTGGATGTGGGGCGCAAAAAATCTATTGATGCGATTGAACAGGCTATGCTCGAATCAAAGGAAATATTTCTGGGGACCCAAAAAGAGGCCCAGACGGATGAGCCTGATGATAAGGATATATATAATATCGGCATTGTGGCGGAAATAAAGCAGATCTTAAAAATGCCAGGCGGTACGATGCGGGTGTTGGTCGAAGGGCTTTACCGGGCCAGAATTAATAGATTTTTGACCCATGAACCTTTTATCAGTGTGGAAATTGAAGAGTTCAAACTAGATCCCCCGGAAAAGGGTTCGGAAATTGAAGCCCTGATGAGAACACTGTTATACCAATTTGAACAGTATGTTCGGGCCGGCAAAAAAATTCCACCCGAAACGGTGGTTTCCGTGGCGGGAATTGAAGAGCCGGGAAGACTGGCCGATGTGATTGCTTCTCATCTTACTTTGAGGATTAATGAAAAGCAGCAGGTTTTAGAGGCCATGGAGGTTAAAGACCGCTTAAATTATTTATGCGAATTGTTGGCCAAAGAGATGGAAGTTTTGGATCTGGAAAGAAAAATCAACGCGAGAGTCCGTAAACAAATGGAAAAGACCCAGAAAGAGTATTACCTGCGGGAACAAATGAAAGCAATACAGCAGGAACTGGGTGAGAAAGATGATCGCGTCGGTGAAGCAGAAGAATTTCGTGAGAAAATAAATAAAGCCGATCTGCCCCAGGATGCCCGGGAAAGAGCATTAAAAGAAGTTGAGCGGCTAGAGAAAATGCCCCCCATGGCGGCGGAGGCAGTAGTGGTGAGAAACTACCTGGACTGGATTTTATCCTTGCCCTGGTCAACGGAAACCAAGGACCGCCTCAATTTAACCCTGGCAGAAACCATACTGAATGAAGACCATTACGGGTTGGACAAGCCCAAGGAAAGAATTCTGGAATATCTGGCTATTCGCAAGCTGGCTAAAAAAATCAAAGGCCCGATCCTTTGCCTGGTCGGTCCCCCGGGGGTAGGGAAAACCTCGCTGGGGAAATCCGTAGCGCGCTCTCTGGGGCGTAAGTTTGTCCGTTTATCCCTGGGCGGGGTAAGGGATGAAGCAGAAATCAGGGGGCATCGCAGAACCTATGTAGGCGCTATGCCTGGGAGGATAATCCAGGGTATAAAACAGGCCAAATCCAGAAATCCGGTGTTTTTGCTGGATGAAGTAGACAAAATGACGGTGTATTTTCGAGGTGATCCTTCGGCAGCCCTGTTAGAAGTATTGGATCCGGAGCAAAACAATACCTTTAGTGACCATTACCTGGAGGCGGCTTTCGATCTGTCTAAAGTGCTTTTCATCACCACGGCCAACTCGGTCTATAATATTCCCCGCCCCCTGTTGGACCGGATGGAAGTCATTGAGATATCCGGGTATACCGAGGAAGATAAACTGCAGATTGCTCTGGGATATATCATCCCCAAGCAGATTAAAGAAAATGGGCTAAAATCCAGTAATATCGGTTTTACCGAGGGGGCCATCAGAAAAATCATCCGGGAATATACCCGCGAAGCGGGGGTGCGGGAGATGGAAAGAATAATCGGAGCCATTTGCCGCAAGGTAGCCCGGGAAGTGGTGATGAACAAGGATACATCCATTCATGTCACGGTGAATACAATAAATAAGTTTTTGGGTCTGGAAAAATACCGTTACGGGGCGGCAGAAAAAGAAAGCCAAATCGGAGTGGCTACCGGGTTGGCCTGGACGGAAACCGGGGGAGATATCCTGGCGGTAGAGGTGGCTTTGACCAAGGGCAAAGGCAATTTAACCTTGACCGGAAAATTGGGTGATGTCATGAAAGAGTCTGCCCAGACCGGTTTAACCTATGTAATATCCAGAGCCGAGGAACTGAAGATCGATAAAGACATTACCGAAAAATATGATGTCCATGTACACGTTCCCGAAGGGGCAATCCCCAAAGACGGGCCTTCGGCCGGGATCACCATTGCTACTTCGCTGGCTTCGGCCATGTCCGGAATTCCGGTCCGCAATGACATTGCTATGACCGGGGAAATTACCCTGCGGGGCCGGGTTCTGGCTATCGGTGGGGTAAAGGAGAAAATACTGGCAGCGCACCGGGCCGGGATTAATAAGGTGATTATGCCCCGGGAAAATAAAAAAGATTTAGAAGAAGTTCCGGAGAATGTAAAAAAGAAAATGAATTTTATTATGGTTGAACATATGGATGAGGTCATTGCAGCTACCCTGTTGCAGGATGCCTAATTATCCCAAAAGACATAAAAAGAGCAGGATCATCCTGCTCTTTTTATGCCCAAATGCTGAATTATTGAGGAAAAACAGGTGATAGTATTATGAAAATAAAGAGTGCAGAATATGTGGGCTCGTTTGTCCATATGAAGGATCTGCCCCCGGAAAATTTTCCCGAGATTGCCATTGTGGGACGGTCTAATGTAGGCAAATCATCCCTGATCAATAAAGTATTAAACCGCAAAAAACTAGCCAAAAAAAGTTCCACCCCCGGAAAAACCCGTACCATTAACTATTATTTTATCAATCAATCCTGGTATTTGGTGGATTTGCCCGGATACGGTTATGCCCGGGTTTCCAAGGCGGAAAAAGCCAGGTGGGGAAAAATGATAGAAACGTATTTGCGGGAGCGCGAAATCCTCAAAGGGGTTCTGCATCTTTATGATATCCGGCATAAACCCAGTACCGATGATCTCAAAATGAAGCAGTGGCTGGAACACTTTCAAATTCCCTTTTTGAATGTAGCCACCAAGGCAGATAAAATCTCCCGCGGGGCTAAACCCAGGCACCTGAAAGAGATAAGCCAAACATTAAACCTGCCTCATCATCTTATCATTCTCTTTTCTGCTCAAAGCGGAGAAGGCGTTGACCAGGTTCTGGCGGAGATCCAGGAGCTGTTGGCACCTGATATGGAATCCTAAACCTCCTAGCGTGATATTGATTTCCCTGAGGAAGAAACCGCGAGCGCCCTCGAGGCTGTTTGAGCCCGGTAGCGGACAGGTGTTCGTTATCCCCATCCGGGTGCCATTGTTTTAGGCAATGGACCCATGGTATAATGGCGCTAAAACAAACATATTCAGCCTATATTGTGATGGGGTTAGTGGGGGTCATGATGGATAAGAAAAAAATAATACTCGCAGCTATTATCATTGCTTTGGCCTTTACCCTGTATTTTTTGGGGCCAAAGCTTTTTTCTTCCCCTACCTCAATGGTCAGTGCCAGTGGAACCATTGAGGCCAGGCAGGTTGATATTACCGCTACCATTCCTGGTACTATGCGGGAGCTTTATATAACCGGGGGGCAACTGGTGGAAAAGGACCAGGTGGTAGCCCGGGTGGAGCGCAAAGACCTGGAAGCCCAGAGAGAAAGAGATGCCATGGGGGTGATGAAGGCAGAGGCCAAAATACAGGAACAGGCCTCGGTGCAGGAGCAGGCCAGGGCCGGTCTGCGTTCGGCCTCGTCCGTCCTGGCCCAGGCCCAGGCGGGAGTAGCCTTATCCCGGTCTTTGTTGGACCAGGCTGAAGCCGGTAAAAGAATTAATGATATCAATCTGGCTGCAGCCCGTTTACATTATGAGAGAAGTAAAATCCTTTATGAAAATGGGGCGCTATCTTCATGGCAATTGGAAGAAGTCAGGCGGCAGGTGGAAATATTGCAGGCAGGGAGTAGTGAAGCGGCGGTGAAGCAGGCTGAGGCCGGCATGGATCAGGCGCTGTCTGTTTTGGAACAGGCTTATGCCGGAACGGAAAAAGCCCGGGCTGTAATGGAACAAAGCTATTCCCGGGTTTTAGAGGCTGAATGGGAGCAGACCCTGGCCGTTTTGCAGGCCACCGACATGGTTTTAAATGATCTGGTACTGGTTTCCCCCATCAAGGGAGTGGTTCTCTTTCTCAATTACGAAACAGGCGAATACCTGCCGGCAGGAAGCAAGGTGGCGACGATAGCCGACCTGGATGAAGTCTATATCCGAGTCTATATTCCCACCGAAGACCTGCCTATTGTTCGTATGGGCCAGGCGGTGACGTTTACCGTTAGTGGTTTGGATAAGGAGTTTACCGGTATCGTGGAGGAAATCGCCCAGCGGGGAGAATTTACCCCTAAAATGATACAGACAGACAATGAAAGGGCCAACATTGTTTTTGCCGTTAAAATTACAGCCGGAAACCTGCAGGGATTTTTAAAACCCGGTATGCCGGCAGATGTGGTCTTTGGCCCTAGGAGCCAATAATGATCAGGGCCCGGAAATTATGCAAGCAGTTTGACCATATCGCCGCAGTGACGGATGCAGATCTATGCCTGGATCCGGGAGATATTCTGGCATTGTTGGGACCGGATGGTGCCGGAAAAACCACCTTGATACGCATGCTGTGCGGGCTGGTAAACCCTGACAGCGGAGAATTTAAGGTTTTAGGTTATGAACAGGCACAAATTGAGCATGCACGAATACACATGGGGTATATGCCCCAACGATTCAGCTTATATGACGATTTGAGGGTAATGGAAAACCTCTCTTTTTTCGGTGCCATGTATGAAGTAGAAAACCGCCTCCTGGTCCGGCGGGCGGAAGAGATATTGGATATTACCGGTCTGCTTGCATATAAGAATCGGCTTACCGCTGATCTTTCCGGGGGCATGAAACAAAAGCTGGCCCTCACCTGTGCCCTGATTAACCGGCCCCGGCTGTTATTGCTGGATGAACCTACCCACGGCGTAGATCCCGAATCCCGCCAGGATTTCTGGAAAATTCTCTATCGCCTAAACAGGGAGGGAACAAGTATACTGGTTTCAACGGCCTATATGGATGAAGCGGAACTATGCAACCAGGTGGTGATCATTAACCAGGGGCGAATTATGATCCGGGGAACCCCCGGTAAAATAAAGGAGGGGTTTCCCTGTACGGTATGGGAAGTAAAAATATCCTCCCGGGACCCCGATTTTTTTAAAGACCTGGAAGGATTGCAGGGGGACAGTTTTTATGGAGATCGCTACCGGTTAATGATGGCACCAAATTGGCCCGAAGCCTGCGCCATCATGAAATATATAAGCAGGAGAGGGATGAAAGATACCGGCAATCTGAAGCGGGTACATCCTACCATGGAAGATGTGTTTTTGTTTTATGAAGGGGAGCGGGGGCTCTAAGGATTGAGAGCAAAATGCAAAAACAACAGCCTTTAATCAGGGAAAAGCATGACCATAGTTATTAAAACCGAGGAGCTGACCAAGCAGTTTGGTGATTTTACCGCTGTTGATGCCCTGAGCATGGAAATCCGGGAGGGAGAAATCTGTGCTTTCCTGGGGCCAAACGGAGCCGGAAAAACCACTTTAATCCGCATGCTGTGCGGGATATTAGAGCCTAGTTCCGGAAGTGCGCGCATATTTGATTTGGATTTAATGAAAGAAAGCGAAATCATTAAAACCAAGATTGCCTATATGTCCCAGAAATTTAGTCTATATGAAGAGCTGACGGTTAGAGAAAACCTCTCTTTTTATGCCGGCCTGTATGGTATCTCGGGGCGGGAAAGAAGAACCTTTATTGACCACATGATTGAAATGGTAGCTCTGAACGAAAGGGAAGGGGACCTGGCCGGTCTTTTAAGCATGGGTTTAAGGCAGCGCCTGGCTTTAGGCTGTGCCATGATTGCCAGGCCCCGGTTGCTTTTTTTAGACGAACCAACAAGTGGGGTGAGCCCGGGGAGTAGGAAAAAGTTTTTTTCCCTGATCCAGAATCTGGCCAATGAGGGCAAAACCGTGATTGTCAGCACCCATTTTATGGATGAAGCGGAACGGTGTAACAAAGTGGCCTTTCTGTCTGAAGGAAAGCTTATCGCCCATGATTCCCCGGAGAATTTAAAGGAAAACACCCTGCAGGGAATTTTAGTGGAAATAAAGCTGGAATCTTTTATGGACCGCTTGGCTGAAATTGAGGCTCTGCCCTATGTCAAAGAATGTATCGTGCGGGGAGAGAGGCTGCATATCCTGCTGCAGGACGCCGGCAGGCGGGCGGTTTTGGAAGAGGCCCTGGGTGTGGAAGCCCATCTGGTTCGGCCGGGGCTGGAAGAGGTATTTATTGCTCTTGCCAGGGAAAAGAGGAGTGAAACATGAGCCGCATTCTGGCCGTAGTGAAAAAAGAAGTCATACAAATGAGGCGGGACCGGATGACCCTGGCCTTGATTTTCATGCTGCCACTGGTGCAGTTGCTTCTTTTTGGTTATGCTATCCAGACTGAGGTAAAACATATCCCCAGTGTAGTTTTTGACCAGTCCTTAACGGTGGAGAGCAGGGAGATGCTGCAGGCATTTTCTGCCTCCCAGTATTTTGATATTCTTTATGTAGCGTCTAATTACCAGGAAGTCAACCAGATGATCGACAGTGGTCAAGCACAGGTGGGCTTTATTTTCCCCCCTGATTTTGCCGAGAGGCTGAACCGAAACCAGAGTGCTCCCCTGCAGGTGCTGGTAGATGCCAGTGACAATATGGTAGCCAATCAGGCCATGGCGGTGGCTAATTCCATCGGTTTGGTTAAGTCCCAGGAGATATTGAGCCAGCGCCTGGGGGGGGCTGAGCTACCCTATGACATCCGAGTTCGTCCCTGGTATAATCCCGATGGCATTACGGCGTACTATATGGTCCCGGCGATTTTAGGTATCATTGTTACCATGACCATGGTGATTATCACTGCCATTGCCATTGTCCGGGAAAGAGAACGGGGAACCCTGGAGCAGTTAATGGTTACTCCGATCCGGCCCTATGAACTAATGATTGGAAAGATTCTGCCATATATTGTTTTAGGTTATCTGCAGATTACCGTAGCGTTACTGGTGGGGGTGCTTATTTTCCAGGTTCCCATTCGGGGAAGTCTGCTGGAACTTTATTTTCTTACCCTGTTCTTTATCACGGCTTCACTGGGGTTGGGGATTTTAATATCCAATTTTGCCAAAAACCAGATGCAGGCCTTTCAGATGTCTTTTTTTATTATGCTGCCCAGCATCCTGTTGTCTGGGTTTATGTTTCCCCGGGAAGCCATGCCTGAAATCATCTGGTACATCAGCTGTATCATCCCCCTGACTTACTATCTGGATATTATCCGGGGCATCGTCTTAAAAGGGATAGGGTTGCAGTATCTATACGGCCAGGTTGTGGCCCTGATCGTGTTTTCGGTGTTGTTTTTGGCTATTAGCATTGTGAAGTTTAAGAAAAAACTACCTTAACTCCCGGCTGCATACTCGATTCTCTGTTTTATATAATGCACGAATTCCTTGACTTCATCATTGGATGTGTCTTTTTCGACCTGCTCTAACAAACGCTGTATTTCCAGAACCCCGTCCTCTTGTTGCAGCATCTCCTGGGGGGGAAGCCCCTTGAGTTCCCGGTGAGGGGTGATGAACCATTTTTCAAATTCCCGGTCTTTACTGAGTGTAAACCATTCCTCTAACCACTGCTGGTCGGGCGGACTGTCCAGGAGTTGGCTGTTGATTGCGATGGCCCCGTCATTTTCGGGGAGCCATTCTTGCACCTGCTGCTCTAACCACAGGACATCTTCCAGCACATCGGCACAGGATAATACGTGGTCAGGCGCTAAAACCAGCCGGACATAGCCCCGGTTTTCCCCCTGGGGTTTAAACCAGAGTTTGCCGGCCAAATCATGCACCAGGTCATAACCGCTACCGGACCGGCAGATGGTTTTTGCAATGGCATCGCTTGCCCCCGGAGTTAATGCTGTCACCCGGTAGTCATGCAGGTTCAACAGCTGCTTTTTCTGGGCATGATTAAAGATGCCATAAAGGACCGGACCTTTATCCTTCAGCAGGGAATGAATGTCCAGGTCCGGATAAAGGTGATGCAAATATCTTACATGCTGCCGGATAAACTCTGTTTCTCCGGCTTTGCTGCTCAGGGCCAAAACCATGCCGGAGAAAATGTTAATATCGTCGAAGGGGAGCAAGCGTCCCAGGATGAGGATATCCTCCTGGCCGGTTTCAAGCTCCAGCGCTTCCGGGGTGGTTGCAGTATAATCCTTGTGCAAGAATAAATCCCGGAGCAAGATCCTGCCGGTTTCCACTCCGGTTAGCTGGTAAACGGAGAGGTATGAAGCAGACAGAACTTCCAGTCCTTTTCTGAGATGGGGGTTGAGGAACTCTCCGTGGGTATCCAGGTATTTCATGCCCCAGGTCGTCAAGGTAGGGCTTGGATGAAAATCAAACCAGAGGTAATCGGAAAAAATGGTTTCCTGGTCCCGGGGCAAAAGATCCTCCACAGCATGACTCATAAAAAAAACCTGGGCTTCCCGACGATATTTTTTTATTTCTCCCTGGTAATAATTGTCTAATTTCATTTTCATAGACGTTACAATTTCGTTATGCCGGCTGAAGGGATCGATGGAGCTGATATCCAGGTCCATGATGTCCTGACAGCATTTCTTATATTTTTTACCGCTTCCACAGGGGCAAGGTTCATTTCTGCCCACACTTTTTTTTGCCATTGCTTCCTCCTGCAATATTTTTAGGTTAAGCTTAACATATATAAGCGCAATAACCCAATCCTGTCAATGGGTTCCGAGATTATGTCCGGGCGGGAGCCTGTGCCCAGGGTTTTTTTTCATGACAGGGTAGTTTGATTTGCATTTCGCTTGCACAGTCTGTCCCGGTTTAAGTAAAATATAAAAAATCACGGGTAATACAGAGAATATTTGTCTAAGGCGATAAGGAGGAAATAGTATGACCAAAGACATGGCCAGTGTTTATAATCCCGGAGTGGTGGAACAAAAATGGTACCATTTCTGGTTGGAACATAACTGCTTTGTTCCCGAGGATAAATTTGAGAAACCCCCTTTTTCTATCGTTATGCCCCCTCCCAATGTAACGGGTACACTGCACCTGGGGCACGCTCTTAACAACACCCTGCAGGACATCCTGACCCGCTGGCGGAGGATGCAGGGCTACAATGCCCTCTGGCTTCCGGGCACGGATCATGCCGGCATTGCGACCCAGGCCCGGGTGGAAGAGTCTTTGGCCGCCGAAGGTCTAATCAAGGGAGACCTGGGCCGGGAGAAGTTTGTAGAGCGGGTATGGGAATGGAAGCATAATTATGGCAGTTTGATTACCAACCAGTTAAAAATGCTTGGTTCTTCCTGTGACTGGACCCGGGAAAGGTTTACCATGGATGAAGGCTGTTCCCGGGCGGTCCGGGATACCTTTGTTAATTTATATGAAAAGGGATTAATCTACCAGGGGGACTATATTATTAACTGGTGTCCCCGATGTCATACGGCCATATCGGATATTGAGGTGGAACATGAGGAAAAGGAAGGCCATTTGTGGTATGTTAAATATCCGGTAGAAGACCGCAATGAATTTCTAGTCATAGCCACCACCAGGCCGGAGACCATCCTGGGTGACAGCGGAGTGGCTGTGCATCCGGAAGATGAAAGATACCGGCACTTGATCGGATCCCAAGTAATTTTGCCGGTGCTGGGAAGAAGAATCCCGGTGGTGGGGGATGCTTATGTAGACATGGAATTTGGCACCGGGGCCTTGAAGATTACACCCGCCCATGACCCCAATGATTTTGAACTGGGGGAGACTCATGGTCTGGAATTGATTCTGGCCATGGATGAATCCGGAGTAATGAATGAAAATGCTGGGCCCTACCAGGGCATGGACCGCTATACCTGTCGCAAGCAGATCGTGGAAGACTTAAACCAGGAAGGCTTTCTGGTAAAAGTAGAGGACTACCGGCATGCTGTAGGCCACTGCCAGCGCTGCAATACCGTGATTGAACCACGGGTATCCACCCAGTGGTTTGTCAAGATGAAACCCTTGGCCGAACCGGCCATAGACGCAGTGGTAAAGGGAGATATCGAATTTGTGCCCGAACGCTTTACCCGGGTGTACTTAAACTGGATGGAAAACATCCGGGACTGGTGTATTTCCCGTCAGTTATGGTGGGGGCACCGGATTCCGGTATGGTATTGTTCCGATTGTGGCGAGGTCATTGTCAGCAAGGAGGATCCGGTTTCATGCCCCTCCTGTTCTTCCAGTGAAATAAAGCAGGATGAGGATGTGCTGGACACCTGGTTCAGCAGCGCATTGTGGCCTTTTTCCACCTTGGGGTGGCCGGATGATACCAGGGATATGCAGTATTTTTATCCTACCAGTGTTCTGGTTACGGGCCGGGATATTATATTTTTCTGGGTGGCCCGCATGATTTTCTCCGGGCTTGAGCAGGCCGGAGATATACCCTTTAAATATGTTAATATTCACGGGCTGGTGCTGGATGCTTTGGGTCGCAAGATGAGCAAGTCGCTGGATAACGGCATTGATCCTATCGAAGTC
>PWPP01000093.1 GCA_003558625.1 Syntrophomonas sp. | reverse complement strand
CAACGGCAACCAGCCGGGCGGCCAGAGGGATTTTTCCTGGTTGGATTTTCACCCCCCGAAATACTCGACTAAGCGAGGCAACGGTCCATATGGCAATCGCGGTCAGCATCAGGATCAGGCTGATGCCCAGCAGGCTACCAAGCAAGGCACTGCTTCCATACCAGGGAGCTTTGGATAACGTCATTGCCGGACCGGGAGGGCACATCAATTCCATTCCCGAATCGCTGGTAACAAATACCAGGGTATCAACAAGCCGGGTTCCTTCGGTATGGCGATTGCGATAAACACCGGGCTCCACCTCTGCCAGCTGTATGGTCTCACCAAATGCTCTGACCACCAGATAACCCTCTTCATTCGCACTTACCTGCACCGCAGAGAACATTGTGAATAATTTTTCCATGGTTGAGAAATTGCTGCGGTTGGGATGATATTCCCCGGCATAGGCGGCAGCCCGCTCCAGGCTTCCCGCGGGTGGAACCGGTTCATCCACCCTGTCCCGGGGATAATAGCGATCCATAAATGCCTGCATGAGCGCTTCCCTTTCTATACCGGTGCCCCCATTGTATGAAACGAAAAGACCCAGATTATCTTCCAACAATAAATAGAGTCCTGTAGCGAAGGAGAACGTGTTGCCCCCATGACCGATAATGCGCTTGCCGTTAATAGTCTGTTCAATAAATCCCAGGGTCATGCCGTCCAGGACCGGATGGTGGGTAAAATACTGACGGTGCATTTCTCGGGCGCTACTCTCCTGCAGAATGCGGGTATCCCCGTAGCGGCCATTTTGCAAATGGGCAATCATAAATTTCGCCATATCATCCGCGGTACTGCTCATGCTGCCCGCGGGCATTTTGGCAATATATTCAAAACTGCCCTGGTAATATTGACCGTTAAAGAATTTATAGGCTTGGGCCATATCAGAATCCAGCCTCTCCGGCAGGGGTTGACGGAACGTACTGTGGTTCATCTCCAGGGGTTCAAAAATATTTTTTTCAATGTACTCTGGAAAAGGAACTCCGGAAACCTGTTCCACTATGTAGCCGGCCAATGCGGTTCCGTAGTTGGAGTAAGCCATCACCTCTCCGGGAGGAAAAACCCGTTGTGGCAGCCTTTTTTTCAAGTCCTCCTCCAGGGTAAGCATCTGTTCTTCAGAGAGCACAAAGAGCCCTTCGCCAGCATCCTCGAAACCCGGGGTATGGGTCATCAGGTTGACCATAGTAATGGGTGCGGGAAGGGTTTGGTTATTGGATTGATAAAGACGGGCCGGGATCTCAAAGTCCAGGTAGGTATTGATGTCGGTATAGAGGTCAAGTTTCTCCTGTTCCGCCAGCTGCATCACTGCAGTCCAGGTCAAAAGCTTGGATGTGGAGCCCGGGCGGAAAAGGGTTCTCTGGGGATCAACCGGAATACGCTGCTGCAAATCGGCATAACCGTATCCCTTGGATAACAGGACCTCCCCATTTTGAACCACTGCCAGGGTAGCTCCCAAGATATTATTCCTGTCCATCTGGCAGTAGATCACACCGTCTAGAAAGGCTTCCAGTTCTGCCGGATCACCGGCAGGAGAGGAGACCGCCACCGCTCTCAGCGGACAGATTAAAAGGACCAGCAGGGCCAGAAGGACTGCCGTTATCTGTGCATTCCTTTTCATGAACATATCCCCCTCCTTTTTTGCTGAAACTGCCCGGTTTTGAGTTACCACATGCCGGTCAAGATCCCACCGTCAAAAAAGTAAACGGTATCGGTATAATCATACTCATACACCCATAATTCGAACACGGAAAAACGGGTTTGTGTACGAGCAGTCTGGTCCGGTCGGGTCTGCAGCTGTACCAGCAGCATATCCTGGGTCATGCCCGCCCAGGGAGTTTGGCCTTTTAACCGGGTCCAGATTTGGTTGGACCAGTCAAAAACGGTTCTCGGGTCACGCTCAAAAATAGTATAAATCTGGTTATCCCCCGGTTCAAGCAGCGTCCCCAGAAGATCGCCCAGTAAGATAATCCCCTGATGGCGATCGTTTATGGTCACCCTAAAAAGGGTTTCGTTTCCGGCTATTTCCCTGCCATCCAGCTGGCTGTCATCCTGGATGGAGGCCAGGCTGGAATTTAAAGATCCCATTTGTCTCCAGGTTTCCAGATCAAAATAATGCTCATCGATCCTAACTTTCACATAATTGCCCACCGGGGCATGGTCCAGAATAGTCTGGGCATTAAACATGGCTCTTCGCTCACCATCATAAAAGCGGCTGTGGCCAAATTCTCCGCTGACCGCGTCGATATCAACCCAGTAGGTGCGGCCGGCAAAAGGGGATTGCAAGCGCCATCCGCTGCCATAGAGCGGAATCCTGAAATCAGGAACATTGGGGACCAGTCGTCCATCAGAACTATACAGGGTTACGATCTCTACCTCGCGAAAGGTCCCGGTATAGCGAAATTCCGTGGTCCTTTGCCCGTTGATATACTTGACCTCGTATTCTCGGTACGGTGGATCGGCTTCAAAACTCTCATACCGCCATTCGATAATATCGGCCTGGCTGAGCAGGATAAGATTGGATTCACCAATCCATACCACTTTGTAGCCCATATTTTCGGACAGGAAACGCAGGGGAATCATGGTCCTTCCGCCAATGATCCGGGGGGGAACATCCATGATGTGCACCTCACCATTGACCATTGCCCTGTCACTGTCAATGGTAAAGAAGATCGAAGTCTCCTCACTACTGGCTTCAGCGGTTCTAGCCGCTTCATCCCAGTTCACGGTGAGACCGAAGGCTTCAAAGATGGCCCGCATAGACACCAGGGTTCTGCCGTCCACAATCCGGGGAGGCACATCAAAGAAAAGCTGTCTGCCATCCAGGATTACCCGGATCTCCGGTGTCCAGCGATAATCAATATTCCCGAACCGGTCGGCGGCATCAGATCCCTCCGCGGCACTGGCCGGCGGCAGCTGCACCCAGACTACACCCAGGGCCAGGGCCAGGCTCAGTATAGTAGCGATCACACGTTTTTTCATTTGTAAACCTCCCTTACAAATTCCAGGCTGTCTGCCCTGTGGGGCGGACAAGCGGTTGACATGGCTCACATTGGGTTCCCTTCTGCACCGGGAAAAGGCCGCTTCCCCTTCCGGTCTCTCTTACTCTCTCCCGCGGCATGAAGTGATAAGCCGGTTATCGGCCTCCCCAGCATTTTTGAACTATTTCCTAAACATGTTTTTCTCTTTTTTCTCCATTATAGAGGTTTTATGGAAAAAGTGCCATATATGCAGGAAGCATCGCCTCCTCTTTCCAGTCTTCTCAGAGCGGTTTGATCACTCCGATGACTTTGCCATTGATGGTTACCTCTTCTTCTTTTTTCAGAATCGGTTCATACTGATTATTCTCCGGGATTAACAAGATGTCCCTGCCCATGCGGACATATTTCTTAATGGTCACTTCTCCCTCCACGGTGACGACTACCAGGTCGTAATTATCCGCTGCATTTTGCCGATGTACAACGATGAAATCCCCACTTTCAATCCCTTTGTTGATCATACTGTCCCCCGCTGCCCGGGCAATAAAACATTGCCGGGGGTTTGCCAGGAGTTCCCGGGGCAAAATAAATTCACCCTCTTTTTCGGTAGTGGCCTCCTGTAAATCCCCGGCCGCTATTTTCCCATAAATATGTACGGTGTGCCAGGCTTCCACAGGCACTGCTAAATCACTGTTTTCCTGGTATAACTGCACCATTTCACGGTCCTCCAGGGAGCGGCGCAGGATATAATTCCGGTTTCTCTTCAGGTCGATATAGGCAAAGGATTCCGTCATGGCATCTCGTTCCCCTTTGTCTTGCTGACCGTATAAGTGATCCAGCTGCTCTTTAAAGCGGTAGTTTTCTATCCCGATAGGGGTTAGCTGCGAAAAACCGCGGTTGGTATCCCGGCGCAGGAAGCGGGGATTTATGTCCTGAATAAAGCTCGAGGGGGGGCCGCTGCAGGTAAGGATGAGTTCTTCCCGGGCCCGGGTCATGCCCACATACAATAATCTTCGTTCCAAAGACTCATGTTCGGCACTGATCGGCCCGGTGGCGGGTAAGTGGATGATATTATCATTGAGACCGATCATCATGACCACCTTGTACTCCAGCCCTTTGACGGAGTGCATGGTGATGAGGTTCACCCGGTCATCTTTAACATCCTTGCT
>PWPP01000056.1 GCA_003558625.1 Syntrophomonas sp. | reverse complement strand
CAGCGGCCCGGTGAATGGCTCCCGCCACTCCTCCACCGGGTTTCAGTTGGGCATTGGCAGCGTTGACCACGGCAGTGACATCATACTGGGCCGTAATATCTCCTTGGACGACTTCCAGCTCTATGCCGGCAATATTTTTCTTCATTCAGTCCTCCTCCTCTCCCTTATCATTATATATTTCTTCTCCGGAGAAAGCCAAATTTTGCAGGTAGCAACAGGAAAATTTTTCTCGGAATAATATTTTTTGCACCTGTTTCCAGGCAGCATGAAATTCCTCCGCCCTGATAACAGTCACGGCCGGCTTTAAGCGTGTGCTCCCGGATGGCCATGCTTTCTGAATTGTTGGATCGGGTGCTTTTTATTGCATACCTGGGATTGCAGGTGTGGGGGATGGGGGGGCAGCTACTACCGAAAAAAAGCTTGTGACCGAGTTTATCCCTTGCTACAATGTAAATATACGGTAATTTTTTTTAATAGAAGAATATACGTTTTTCTCACCATTTTTCAGCCTCCGACTTTGCAAATTTGACATTATGCTTCCCATCCATACCACCGATGGCGTGTTGCAACCGTGAAATGAAAATTTGCATCCTGTTTCCACCCATCCAAATATAGTACATTCGATTTGTCTTTGCTGTTATTTTTTGTCTATTCTGGCGCTTTATGTTATGTGGACAAAGGTATTTCGAAGCATCGCCTCATGTGTTCCGGGATGCAATGTAGCATATCTTACTGCAATATTTTTTGCTTCCATGCAGCAATTAAAACCAACCTCAGAAGTCGCTCCGCTGTATAGACCTAATGGAGGAGGAGGTATTTTATGCGCAACAAACTGAGAGATGGAGTATCCATCCTGGGGGTAGGTTGTTCCCAGTTTGGCGACCTGTTGGAGACACCCGAAATTAAAGGTTTAAGCCTGCAGGAGCTTACCAACCAAGCCGTACAAGAAGCCCTGGCTGATGCCGGGGTAGACCCTCTGGAAATTGACGCTGTTTTTATCGGTAATGCCATGGTTCACAGTTCCCAGCTCCCTGGAACCTATAGCCAGCTTGCCAAGTGGCTGGGCATGCAGTTTAAGTCAGGTGTGCATTTTGAAGCCCAGTGCTCCACCACTAATGTGGGAGCAGCAATGGCGGCTATGGCTATTGCTTCCGGTGTCTACGGCAAAGTCCTGGTTATCGGTTTTGAAGCCACCCGTACCCGGGCCAAGGAGTTAAGCCCCTATGAGAGAGAACCGATTTCCACCGATCAAGCCTGGGCCTGGACCGACCTGGCGGTTAATCAAGCCTATTCTGTTCCCCAGGGTTATGAAATTTTTTCTACCTACAACGGGCTGGTGGCACTGGGCTACTGCCGCAAATATGGAATTTCCATCGAGGATTATGACCGGGGCATGATGGAGATTTGCCGGAGCAGGCGCCTGCACGGTTCCATGACCCCAAAAGCGATCCTACAGGAAACGCTGGAGGACGAAGCTGCCCGGCTGGGCTTTAACGACCTGAAAGAATTCTGGGAGTCCCGCTATAATCCCTTTGTGGCCTGGCCGTCCCGGGTACGCAACGTGGTCTCCGTAGCTGACGGCGCTTCAGCCATGGTTTTGGGCCGCAGTGATGAAGCCCGTTCTTATTCCGTTTCCCCGGTGGAACTGCTGGGTTTCGGTATTGTTTACGGGGATCTTCCCTGGTATGGTTCTGATCCTACGGTTTGGCCGATTGACCGCATGGCCTGGCAGAGGGCCTACCAGATGTCGGGCATTTCCCCCCGGGATCTGGATTATATTCATACCCATGACTGCTCTAATATTTGCGGGATCTGTAATTTGGAAATTGCCGGTTATATTCCCGAAGGAAAAAGTCTCTATTATGCTATGGATGGAAGAATGGGCTATGACGCCGACCGGCCTGTCAGCACCCATGGAGGACGCCATGCCTTTGGACATGCCTGGGCTGCCAGTGCCGGATCCGATACCTACGAGGCAGTGCTGCAGATGCGGGGAGAAGCGGGCAAGCGGCAGATCAAGCCCTGGCCTGAAACAGCTGCTATCCATACCCACGGCTATGCGATGATCAGTACGGTTCTTATCTTAAGGAGGTGCTAATTCCTATGGCAGAATCTATTATTAAACGGTATTATGACACTTTGGGTGAGGGCAAGCTGCTGGCCACCAATTGCCTGGACTGCGAGGGCTATACGTTTCCCCCTACCACTGCCTGTGAGTACTGTGGCAGCACAGACCTGGAATTTATCCATTTGTCCGGTAAAGGAAAACTGCTTTTTTTGTCTCACGGCGTAGCCCCCCCTCCCAATGCCCGTTTTGTTGATATCGCCCCTTATGCTTATGGTCATATCTTGCTGGAAGAAGGCGTCTATGTTCAGGGCATAGTAACCGGGGTTAAGCCGGAACCGGAGGTCCTGCAGGAGATTTATGATCGGGGACCGGCCTTGGTAGAGCCTGACATTATAGAATTACAGGGGCTGAAAATCCTGGCTTTCAAGATGGTTTAGTTTGCCCCCGATGCAAGAAACGAGGAGGAGGTATTTATGCACAAACGAAAAGGAACCCTGGCCCGGGGTGTATCTATCATCGGCGTCGGCTGCACCCCTTTTGGCAATGTTTTAGAAAGTCCCGAATTGAAAGATATGACGGAACGGGAACTTTTTTCCTGGGCTGCACTGGAAGCTATGGAAGACGCAGGCATTGAAGCCAGTGAAATCGATGCCTTTTATATCGCCCACTGTATGGATGAAGTCCTCTCCCACCAGTTTGCTGCCTATGCCATGGTGGCCGACTGGATCGGCATGCGGAACAAACCGGGCGTCCACTTCGAAACCGCCTGTTCATCCACCAACACCGGGCTGAGCCTGGCAGCTATGGCGGTAGCGTCCGGAGTATATGATATCGTGCTCATGGGAGGAGTGGAAATCACCGGTAGCCATCCCCAGGAAAAAATGCCGGCCCATATGCGCGAGGCTATATCCCCGGGGGAACTCTGGTACCGGACCAATTACGGGGCCGACCAGGCTTACTGGTATCCGGGCGGTTTATCGGTATCTTCCCTGTGTGACTTTACCTGCATGGCCTACGCCAAAAAATACGGCTTAAGCCTGGAACAGGTAGAAGAAGCCCTGAACTGTGCATCAATAAGCAACCGCCGCAATGGGGTTAGAAACCCCCTGGCTTTACTGACACAGCAGGAATTTCCGGAGGAAGCCCGGGAACGTGGTTATAGCGATCTGAAAGAATACATGCGATCCAAGTACAATCCCAAAATGGGAACCATCATGCGACTTTTTAATGCTGCCTCTCCGGTTGACGGGGCTTCGGCTATCATTGTCTGTGCCTCCGACCTGGCCCAAAAATTCAGGAAACAACCGGTAGATTACATCGGCTTCGGAGGTGCCACAGCAATCCCCTACCATGAGTTTGAAGCCCAGTGGGAAGTGGAGAAGAGCGCTTTTGCCCAGGCTTATAACATGGCCCGTATCAATCCCTATAAAGAAATCGATTATATGCATGTCCATGACTGCATGGTTAATACCCATTTCGTCTCCACCGAAATTGGCGGTTATTTCCGGCCCGGTGAAGCCTGGCGTGCCATTATCGAAGGCCGTACATCCTTTGACGGCGATAAACCCATCAGCACCACCGGGGGCAGGACCTCCATGGGTCATGCCTGGGCCGCCTCGGCCGGGGCAGAAATCGTGGAAGCGGTAAGGCAGATGCGGGGAGAATGTGATAACCGCCAGATTAAGCCCTTCCCCCGGGTTAGTGTCATACAGAATTACGGCCACGGCATTCATGTAAATGTATCTGTGCTGAAAAGCCAGGAATAGGGAGGGATCTAAAAATGGTGAAAATGCAGCCTTATGTTAAAAAATGGTACGATCACATGGAAGCCGGAAAGATCATGGGCCTCCGCTGCAATCGCTGCTGGTCCTATGAATATCCTCCCGTACCGGTTTGCCACAATTGTTCCGCAACCGATCTCAGCTGGGTGGAAATGAGTGGTGAGGGGTGGCTGGTCAGCTTCACAGAAAATCCTTACCCCGATCCTCCCTTTGCCGATTTTGCCCCTTTTATCTACGGCAGTGTCATCTTCAAGGAAGGCCCGGTCTATGCCACCATGATTCTGGGGGTGGACCATGAGCAGCAAAAAGAGCTGTTCGCGCGGCTGCCGGTTGCGGTGAGGGGAGAGATCCAGCAACGGCCAGGTTATAAGTTTATTGCCTT
>PWPP01000029.1 GCA_003558625.1 Syntrophomonas sp. | reverse complement strand
TTCAAGGTCGTTCAGCCGTTTGATCAGGATTTGGGCAGCATCCATGTTTAAGGCCAGGCTCTGTCCCATAGCCCCGATGATTTTACCATCTTTATATAAGGGAATGCGGAATACGATCAGGTCATGGCTGTTTACGGACCAGTGCTCGGCGACATGGATTTCTCCGGTTTTGACCACCTGCAGCAGTTTGGAGTGGGGGGTGATTTCCAGGATGTGATGTCCCAGGGCGTCCTCCCGGTTCACACCCAGAATATCCATGTAGGACTGGGTAATCATGGTGATAATGCCGTCCTGGTTAATGATGATAAAGCCCATATAGGGGTTTTCAAACATGCCGTGGAGCATGCTGCTTATTTCGTCTGGTTTGGCATACTCAGATAAACTCACCAGTTTTTCGGGCTTGATCATGGCTTCCTCCTATTGCATTGCTAGCGGATGAACATTTTTTTTAATAAGAGATGATATGAAGCCTCAAAGGGGAGAGGAGGGCAGAACCAGTATGGGATGTTGTTTCCGATAATTTCCCCTGACAGGAGGCATCATTTCTATTTTAGCATAATTGTCCGGCAATAATCATAAAAAAGTTTACCGCAGCCGACCTCCGTCGGGGTATGGCAGTCATGATTCCGGGGGGGGGCCGGAATGTGTTACAAGATCCAGGCTGCCCATGCCCGGAGCAGGGAAAAGGGGTCGGCACAGCGAAGATCATGTTTAGGGCAGATATGCTTTTTAAAGGACTGCTCCCAAGCACCCGGGTGGAGATTTAGCAGTGCATAAAAAGAACAAAGGGGCCCCTTCGCCCCCGGCTGTCTGGAATAACAACGGAAGCGGCATTTTCGGAAATAGGGGCGGGGGAATGATTTAAAGAGAAAGATTTTTGGTTTTTATGGTTGGAAACGTTATGATGAAGAGGCGGGCACAAGACCCCGGCATCCTTCCCCTAAACCCTGTGGACTGAACCGGGCAGAAGGGGGGATGCTTGGCCTCAGGAGGCCACTAGCCCCAAGCCCTTTGAAAGGAGACAGACGGTGGATAACAGGAAGATCATATTGACGGGTTTTGCGGTGACGGCTTTGCTGGGCAGTATGGTTCTGTCCGGGATTTTCCCCTGGCAGGCCGCACTGGCTCTGGTTATCATTGCCGGGGGAATTTTTTTCATAGGGTATGTTCTTTTCTATCGCCGCCAGCAAGAACGCATCCGGGAGCTGGCCCAGCTGTTGAAATTCAATGAAGAGATCAGGTGGGAAAAAGAGGAAAGGATCATCCTGGATAGACTCGCCGTCAGGGCCCGCTCTTTGACCGGTGCTGAGTTTGTGGGAGTATGTTTTTCCGGGCATGCACCCGAAGATTGTGTCTGGGTAGAGGGGCAGGCCGGTTTAAAGGTTCGGGATTTGGAGGTCATTAGCCGGGAGGCAGGAGAGAGCAGGAAAACGGTGGCTTTTCAGAACCGGGACCGAAATGATTTTCCCCAAACTGAATTGGACCCCGGGGTGAAATCGGTTATGGCCTTTCCCCTGATCCTGCAGGAGGGGGTTGCTTTTACAATGGTGGCGGTTCAGTCTTTGGCCCGGGAACCATTTAATCCCCTGCAAAGGGAAATATTTGAACTGCTGATCAAACAGGCAGTCCCGGTCCTGGAAAACCAGCGGGAGGGAGCACGGAAACTGCAAAAGGCAGAAGCATTGCTGAGGGGCCTGATGGTGGGCATCGAAGCCGGAACCCCGGTTTTTTTTGGACACGGCGACCGAGTTGCGGCTGTAGCCGGGTTAATCGGGCGGGAGCTGAGGTTAGATCCCGGTGAACTGGAGGATTTGTATTATGCCGCCTGGCTGCATGATGCCGGCAAAATACTGCTGCCGGAACCGGATGAAGGAGAAGCTAGGGATGAGGTATCGGCATCAGCGGGGCAGGATCACTGCACTTTAGGGGGCTATATGTTCGGGGGCAGTGAATTAACCCAAGATATTGCCATCGCGGTGATGAGCCATCACGAACGCTATAACGGACAGGGTTATCCCCGGGGACTATCCCATAACCAGATTCCTTTTCCGGGCCGCATCATAGCGGTGGCTGATTTTTATGATGCTTTAACCGCATTATGCCCGGAAGAAGAACGCTTCGACCACCGGCAGGCGGTGCAGGTAATAAAAAAAGGGACCGGTACCCTTTTTGATCCCCTGGTAGTGGTGGCATTTGAAGAAATTGAAGGTCAGATCCCCTTCCTATTGCAAGATATAAGGCCTTATGGAGAGGTTTCCCCGGGGGCGGAGGCAAATAATTATCCTCGTGACTTTTGACATAACTTATGATTATATTTATATAGTAGGTGATATAAATATGTCCGACTTCCACATCCATGCGAATAAGGCTCAGGCTTGATTGGTGCAGATACCGTAATTCTTGCACCTCTTCTTTATTTTATGGCTTCATGCCGGAATGATGATGTAAGGAGAGGGGAACCAGCCAGACGGAAAAGGGTTGGTCGGGGTCGGAATGGACAGATGCAGAAAACAAGGAGGAGTACAGTGAATCCCATCGAAAACATAAAAAGCGAGCTGCGGGATATCCTTATAGCGGCTTTAGAGAGTTGCCGGGCGGCCGGATTAATCGCATACGACCGCATCGGGGATTTTGTGATTGAAAAACCCCGGGAAAAAGAGCATGGGGATTATGCCACCAACATTGCCATGGTCATGGCCCGGGAAGCGAAAATGGCCCCTGGAAAGATTGCCCAGTTGGTTGTGGAACATATTCCCCGGCGAAAAGAGCAGCATATTGAAAGAATAGAAATCGCCGGAGCCGGCTTTATCAATTTCCATCTGAGCCCGGGTTGGCTCGACCCCATCCTGCCCCTCGTGGCGGAAATGGGTGATGCTTACGGGAACAATGCCCAACAGGGCGTAAAAATACAAATCGAGTTTGTCAGTGCCAATCCCACCGGCAATTTGCATATGGGAAATGCCCGGGGGGGAGCCATCGGTGACACGCTGGCCCATATTTTTAACCGGGCCGGGTATGAGGTGGAAAGGGAGTTTTACCTAAATGATGCCGGCAACCAGATTGAGTTGTTTGCCCGCTCCCTGGAGGCCCGGTATCTGGAATTAATGGGCGTAGAGGCGGATTTCCCCGAAGACGGGTATGCCGGCCGGGATGTGGTGGAAACGGTGGAAACGATCCTGCAGGAACATGCCGGGGAACTGGAAGCCCTGGAACCGGAAGCTCGCCGGGAAAAGCTGTTGCAATATGCCCTGGCCCAGAAAACGGATGCTATGCGTTCCACCCTGGCTGCCTTTGGGGTGGAATATGATGTCTGGTTCAGGGAGAGCAGCCTGTACCGGGAGGATAAAATCAGTGAGGTGGTCAGGCTTTTACAGGAAAAGGAACTGCTATATGAAAAAGAAGGAGCCCTGTGGTTCAGGGCCACGGCTTTCGGGGATCAAAAAGACGAGGTCCTCATCCGGGGCAACCAGGCACCGACTTACTTTGCCGGGGATATTGCTTACCATTTGAACAAATACCAGCGCGGCTTTGACCGGGTTATCAATATCTGGGGAGCAGACCATCACGGCCATATCAGGCGCTTAAAGGGTGCCTTGGAGGCTCTGGGTATTGAGCCCTCCCGGCTGGATATAGTGATTATCCAGCTGGTAAGGCTGTTCCGGGGAGGGGAGATGGTGCGCATGTCTAAAAGAACGGGTACCACGGTTACTCTGGACGAACTGATTGAAGAGGTGGGCAGGGATGCAGCCCGGTTTTTCTTTGTCATGCGCAGCCCTGACAGCCACCTGGACTTTGATCTGGAACTGGCCCAAAAAGAAAGCCAGGAGAACCCGGTTTACTATGTGCAGTACGCTTATGCCCGCATATGCAGTATCTTCCGGCAGGCAGAAGCGGCAGGCATTACCATGAATAATCCCCACCTTATCGAGGCCGGCCGCCTCCGGGAGGCGGAAGAAGTGGCCCTCATGAAAAAACTGGTGGAATTTCCGGAGGAAATTGCGGTATCAGCCCGGACCATGGCTCCCCAGCGCATAGCCCGCTATGTTTTGGATCTGGCCGCCTTATTTCATAGTTTCTATAATCACCACCGGGTTATTAATGATGATGAAGACCTGCAACAGGCCAGGCTTCAATTAATGGCTGCCGCGGGCATTACCCTGAAAAATGCCCTTGGGGTTCTCGGGG
>PWPP01000067.1 GCA_003558625.1 Syntrophomonas sp. | reverse complement strand
TCATCGGTGCTACGTCCAAACTCAAACTTAATATCATATAGATCCAGACCCTTGGTTCTAAGATCATCTTGAAGAATACGGGCAACCGCCCGGGCTTTTTCCTTTAACAGCGAATATTCCCCTGGTTGCAGGAGACCTAACTGTTCCAAGGCTTCTTCGGTAATAAGAGGGTCGCCCCGCTCGTCATCTTTCAGGGTTATTTCCACCAGGGCATTTAGCTCCTGCTCTGGTTTAACATAAGCCCCGTAACGCCTGATAAAGCTGCCATAGGCTTTGAATCGACAGATTACTTCCAACCCCTGGCCAAAGGTCTCGGCTTTTTTTACGGTCATGGTATTGGCATCCAAATCAGAATCCAGGTAATGGGTTTGGATTCCTTTTTGGGCTAAAAGTTCAAAATAATAACGGGACATACGCAGGGAAGCATGGCCCATCCCTTCCAATTGTCCCATTACCGTATTAGAGCCGGGATCAATGCGGCCTTCCTCACCGGTTACATCATCTTTGAGTTTTAATAGAATCGTTCCGTCAGCTAATTCGAACACACTTTTGGTTTTTCCTTCATAAATATGTTTCACGTTATCCCCCCAGTTTTATATTACAGCACTTGGTTTTTAGATTCTAAGTTGGTTTATCTGCCAGACCCCGTGCAAAAAGATGCCCTCCCCAAATACGGCACCGGTTTGCTTTTTCCCCCTTCATGAACCGCTGTAAAGATGCTTATCATATGGCTGTAGCCTGGCGGGTTTTCAGTTTGTTGACAGCAGCTTCTAATCCTTCCAGCGTTAGTTCTTCCATGGGAAATAGCTGGCGTATAACTTTTATGGTGAAGGTCCCGCTGGAGTAATCCCAGTATTTTTTATTAATCGGGTTCAGCCATACTGAGTATTCAAAACGATGCCGCAGCCTTTTTAGCCATTCCAGGCCCGGGGTATCATTAAACTGGTGCCAGTCGATAATGCCCCCCACCTCCAGCAGCTCATACGGTGACATACTGGCGTCTCCAACAATGATTAAGCGATAATCCTGGGCATAGGTGTTGAGGATATATTCGGTATCGGTACATTCCAGGCGGCTGCATTCCGGCCCATGATAAAGATGGTCATAGATACAGTTATGGAAAAAAAATATTTTCAAATCTTTAAAATGATGGGAATGGTTCACGGCAGTAAAGAGCTGGTTGCACAAACGGCTGTATATGGTCATAGATCCTCCGGAATCCATGAGGAGCAGGACTTTAATACTGTTCTGGCGGGGACGTTCCCAAACCAGTTCTAAACGGCCGGCATTTTTTGAAGTCTGGTCTATGGTGCTGTTGAGATCCAATTCAGTTTTTTCACCCTCCAGGCGGGTGGTAAATTGCCGCAGCTTGCGCAGGGCCAGCTGAAACTGCCTGACACCGAGGGTTTCATCGGTGCGGAATTCCTGGAAACGGCGCATTCCTGCGACCTTCACCGCCGACAACTGCTGCGAGGTCCCCCCCAGTCGGTATCCCCCGGGATGGTAACCGGAATGACCGAAAGGAGAAGTTCCGCCGGTACCAATCCAGCGATTACCCCCGTGATGTTCTCCTTTTTGCTGAGCCATCCGCTCTTCCAGCATCCGTTTTAGTTCGTCTAAGTCGAGGTTCCGGTGCCGGCGTTTCATGTCTTCGGTAGCTTCCAGGGCAGGTAATTGCTTATCTAACCACTCCCATATTTTTTCCGGCAGCCCCTCTGGTGTATCAACATCCTTAAAAAAGCTGGCAAAAGCCAGGTCAAAACGATCATAGTGGGCTTCAGTCTTAACCAATATGGCCCGGCATAAATAATAAAAACCGGTTAAACTGGAGCCCGCCATTCCTTCCTCCAGAGCCTCCATCAAATCCTGCCATTCATTCATGGAAACAGGAAGCCCAAAATTTCTCAACGTATAAAATAAATGGGTAAACACCGGGGCATCCTCTCCTTCATCCCATCCCGGGCTGCACCCGGGCATTCAGGGTGGTTTCTGCAACTATTACCGGTAAAAACGACTCAGAGTTTTATTGATGCTTTTGTCCTTTTTGTTCACCTGTCGCTCATAAACCTGTTCCAAAACCTGGTCTAGATCTTCGTTTTTCTTCAATAAAACCCCCAGAAAGGGCATCTCTTGTTTTATGTCTTTAGGAGTAATCCCTCCCACAACCAGCGCCTGCAGCCAATCAATCAGTTCACTGGTCGAAGGTTTTTTCTGAATATTGGTAATGTTTCTCAACACATAAAAGGTTTCCATCGCCTGATCCATAAGTTTTTTTTCCAGTTCGGGATGATGTACCCGGATAATTTTCTCCATCGTTTCCGGGCTGGGGAATTCGATATAGTGGAATATGCAGCGGCGTAGAAACGCATCGGGGAGTTCTTTTTCTGCATTGCTGGTAATGATAACAATAGGCCTGGTGTGAGCTGTAATCGTCTCTCTGGTTTCAGGAATATAAAAGCTCATCTGGTCCAGTTCCCAGAGCAAATCATTGGGAAACTCCATATCCGCTTTATCTATCTCATCAATCAGCAAAACTAGCTGCTCCTTTGCCATAAAGGCCTCGCCCAGTTTGCCCAGTTGAATATACTGCTTAATATTGCCTACATCTCCATCGCCAAATTGGCTGTCATACAAACGCTGCACAGTATCATAGAGATAAAGGCCATCCTGGGCCTTGGTTGTTGATTTGATATTCCAGACAATCAGTTTTTTGTTCAAGGCGTTGGCAATGCTTTGTGCCAAAACCGTTTTGCCGGTACCAGGCTCACCTTTTATTAATAAAGGCTTGCCCAGAGCCATGGCAATATTTACACTGTTTCGCATCTCATCCGAGACAATATAGTCCGATGATCCTTGGTATTGTAACATTTTTTTGGCCACGATCTACTTCTCCTTTTTCCGATTATTCATTTTCCCTTAGGAAATTACGCCGTCTGCTCCTGCTTCCTCACCTGATATTTCCGGTCTTGGGCATCATTATACGCCCGGATTTTTTTGGGAGTCATATCTTTTTCCTGATGGCAACCTGACAAAAATATAAACTATCTTGATCAGAATTTGGCAGTATGGTTTAATGGGCAACAGGACTTAAGTATTTTTTTCACATAGTAGCAGATGCCCTACCCGTTCGTCAATGCTGAGTGGTTGCGTCCGGACGGGTAAAACCCAAGGCCGACATGACGATCCATAAAGCACCCGGTCCCAAATAGGGGGCACTTGTCCGGGCATCCTGTTCGGGTGATAACGCAGGAACCTTTTTCCTGTTCATCCCGGAAGGGGATCACCTAAATCATTCTTTTTTGGTCCTTTCATTACGACTTAATGTTTTTCGGGTCAAGCCCTTTCTTTGCCAGGCTCATAATAACAATAACCAAAATCTTAACCCATAGCCGCATTTTCCCCTGCAATATAGCCGGTTGAAAAAGCCGCCTGCAGGTTAAAACCACCGGTATAACCATCTACATCCAAAATCTCCCCGGCAAAATAAAGGCCCTTAATCAGCTTGGATTCCATCGTCCGGGGATTGACGTCTTGCACATGAACTCCCCCCGCAGTAACAATGGCTTCGGCAATAGACCTGGTCCCAGTGATGGTTAAATGCATGTTTTTAATGCTCCGGGTCAGAGCTCTTCGTTCTTCCCGGGTGATGTTGTTGCTTTTTTCATCAGGGTTCAGGCCGCTTAATCCAATTATAACGGGCACCAGTCTCCGGGGAAGCAATTCAAAAAGCGAATTTTTTACGTCTTTACGATGAAATTTATCCAGATCTCTCTGTATTCTTTTTTCCAGCTGTTCCAGGGATAGAGCAGGTTTAAGATCAATATGCAAAGCAATGGTTTGTCCTGCACCCGTTAATTGTTCTCCGATATCCCGGCTCAAGGACAATATTATGGGTCCTGATACCCCAAAGCTGGTAAATAACATTTCCCCAAAATAGGATGTAATCTTTTTCTTGTGGGCATCATATGCTGTAGCCGTAACATTTTTAAGAGATAACCCCTGTAATGCATGGGCCCATTTTTCTGATGTGACCAAAGGAACCAAACCAGGCCGCATTTCAACCAGCCTGTGACCGGTTTCCAACGCCCATTGATATCCATCGCCGGTTGAACCCGTACCCGGATAGGACAAACCCCCGGTTGCTATAATAACAGAGTCTCCCTTTAAATAACCCTGCTCTGTTACCACTCCTGAGACCTGCCCCCTTTGACAAGAAATTTTCATCACCTTGCTGGCGGATATCACGCGTACTCCCAGCTGGCGCCCGTGATCCTCCAGAATTTCAACCACATCCTCGGCGCGATCTGAAGCGGGAAACACCCGGCCTCCTCTTTCCACCTTCGTTTCCATTCCCCGGCTGGCCAGATATTGGATCAGATCCCGGTTGGAAAACTCATGCAAAGCACTATAAAGAAAACGGGGATTTCCCGGATAACCGGCCATCAGCTGCTCCCCTTCCATGGAGGAAGTGATATTGCACCTTCCTTTTCCGGTGATTCTTAATTTTTCGCCTACCCGCTGTTTTTTTTCCAGCAGGATTACGTCCGCTCCTTTTGTTGCTGCCGCGATGGCAGCCATTAAACCTGCGGGGCCTCCACCAACTATTATGACCTTCTTCATCTGTTCCCTCCCGTTTCACATAGCCTGATTCATGTTTCCGGCCCTATATTATCCTTGCTACCATCAAATGGATAGGATACAATCAAAATCAAATATATGGATTGGATGGTGTATTAATTTGTCAGCCACTGCAAAGAATTCTGTTCCCAAAATCATCTTGGTTGTCATTGTTGTCCTTTTGACCGCAATGTTCGTTTATGCCCAGTATTATGACAGCTCGCCTCCGGAAGAAACCGTAGAGCAATATTATGCAGCCTATTTTGCCCAGGATTATAAAAGCGCTTCCCAGAAGCTGAGCGTATTTATGGCCAACCAGTACTTGTCCCAATATGCCGATATGTCCGCCCAGGAATTGCTAAAGAACCGGAAACAGATTGAACTGGATATGGCAGAACTTATTGCCAGCATTGAAGCTACCACCCCGGCAGCCAATGATTTTGAAGTAGAAGTTCTTTCACAACATACCCGGACCGGTGAACACAGTGCCCTGGTGATTAACCATATCCGACATAATGGCCAGATTATCGGAATGGAAGTCGTTATCCTCATCAAAGAAGAAGGGCATTATAAAATATTCGAGTTTTCTCCCATACAGGAAGAAATGTTGGAAGAAGTTTTATCCTTTGATTTAGATATAATCGATAATAGCTTTTCCCAGCTCCTCGACGGTACTGCTTAGATATTTAAGGAACCCTCATTTCCAAAGCCCGGATCGATGTAGTTACAAGGAATTTTTCTTATCCAGCCAATGAAGGAAGCACATACCCGTTTCCTGTTCCCGGCCCCATAATATATAAGATACCAAGGGCACCCTCTTCGTGGTTACCCTTGGTATATTCTTGCTGCGCCCATTAACCAATAGAATTAAAAACCTTTAGTCGTTCGGGGATCTCGACCCTGTTTTCAATACGGCAGTCGCTGGCAATCACGGCTCCCGGTCTGATCTTGGCTCCCTGGCCGACCCAACAGTTATTGCCGATAATGCATTCATTCAGCCGGGCCTGCTCTTTGATAATGGTGTGGTTCCAAATGACGGTATCTTTAATTTCTGCTCCTGCCCTCACCACACACCCGGAACCCAATACTACCATGCCTGAGAACAAGACATCCTCTGCTATATCGCAGTTATCTCCTTCTAAAATAATTGCCTCCGGAGTAACCAGCATCTCTCCCCGGGCTTCATATTCAATTTTTCCCGTTAAAATATCCCGGTGACCTTGACAATAAGAAGAAAAATCCCCTACATCACACCAGTATTCATCGATAACCGTCCCAAATAATGGGGCCTTAATAGTAATTAAGTGAGGAAAAAGCTGTTTGCCAAAATCATGAAACTGCTCCAAAGGAATATAGTCAAAGATCTCGGGTTCAAAAATATAGATGCCGGTATTGGCAGTTTGGCCATATGCCGCTTCCGGATGAGGTTTTTCCTGAAATCTTTCGATACGGCCATCTTCTGCCATCATAACAATACCAAATCTCTCTACCCCGGTTACCTCTTTTAAAGCCATGGTGGCCAAGGCGCCCTTTTTTTTATGGATCTGAAGCAGCTGATTTAAGTTAATGTCTGTTAGCGCATCCCCGCTCAATACCGCAAAAGTTCCGTCTAAAAACCACTGGCAATGCTTAACACCACCTGCTGTTCCCTTTAATTTTTCTTCCGGGGAATACTGAATGGCCACTCCAAAGTCCTTTCCATCTCCGAAGCAATCTTTGATTACGGAGCCATGGCCATGTACGTTGACAATAATCTCGTTAAAATGATATTTATTTAATATTCTGATAGTGTTCTCCATCAGGGGCCTATTGCCCATGGGAATCATGGTCTTGGGTACGTTCTTGGTCAGAGGCATTAATCTGGTTCCCAAACCCGCTGCCATTATCATGGCTTTCATGCAAACCCTCCCCGTATACCTCTGTTATTTATTGATTCCACGTTTCATCAGCATATAGTTTATACTGTCCACCAGAGCTTGCCAGGATGCCTCAATAATGTTTTCCGAAACTCCCACCGTACTCCATTTCTCTGTAGCATCCGCTGATTCAATCAAAACCCTGACCCGGGCAGCTGTACCCTGTTTACCATTCAGAACCCGCACTTTATAATCGGACAGGTGCATCTCACTGATCTGTGGATAAACTTCCATCAGGGCCTTACGCAAAGAATTATCCAGGGCATTTACCGGCCCATCCCCTTCCGCTGCCGTATGATAGGTCGTGTCTCCTACCGTGACTTTAATAATAGCTTCGGCTACGGTATGATCATCTTCTGTTTTCTCCAGGATAATTTTAAGATTATTTAATTGGAAAAAATCCTGAAACTGGCCAAAAGCTTTGCGTAAAAATAGTTCCAATGAAGCCTCGGCTCCTTCGAACTGGAAGCCTTCATTTTCCATTTCTTTAATTTGCTTGATTATTTTACGGGTCTGCTCATCATAGGAGTTTATGTCAATATCTAATTCCTTGGCCTTATATAATAGGTTCGATAGTCCCGAAAGTTCTGACATCAGCACCCGGCGGTTATTACCCACATCCTCAGGATTGATGTGTTCATAAGTAAGGACATCTTTTAAGAGAGCACTCACGTGCACCCCGCCTTTATGGGCAAAAGCTCCGTGCCCTACATACGGTTGATTATTATGCCGGGGCATGTTGGCAATTTCTGCTACATAATGAGATACTTCGGTTAAGTGCTTCAGGTTGTCTTCCGGCAGGCTCTTGTATTTCATCTTAATTTCCAGGCTGGGAATGATCGCACAAAGATCCGCATTGCCACAACGTTCTCCATAACCATTCATAGTGCCCTGAACCTGACGACACCCCTTATTGACCGCTACTAAAGAGTTCGCTACTGCTAATCCAGAATCATTGTGGGCATGTATACCCAGGGGCGTATTAACACTCTTTTTCACCACTTCTACGATTTCTTCAACTTCCCAGGGCAGGGTTCCGCCATTTGTATCGCACAGAACCAACCATTCTGCCCCGGAGGCAGCTGCTGCCTGTAAAACCCGGATAGCATAATCGGCATTGTTTTTATAACCATCAAAAAAATGTTCCGCATCAAATATGACTTCTAAGTCACAATCTTTGAGGTAGGCAATGCTGTCTTTTATCATCAACAGGTTTTCTTCCAGGGTGGTTTCCAACGCCCGGTATACATGAAAGTCCCAGCTCTTTCCAAACAAAGTGGCTGCCTTAACCCCGGAATCAAGGACCGCCTTAATATTATTATCCTGCTTAACCCGAATATCTGGTTTACGGGTAGAACTGAAAGCAGTTACGATCGCATTTTTTAATTCATAATTTTTTATCAGGCGAAAGAACTCCAAATCTTTGGGATTGCTGCCCGGCCAGCCTCCTTCAATATAACGAATCCCCAGATAATCAAGCTTTAAGGCAATTTTAAGTTTATCATCCACAGAAAAGGATATTCCTTCTCCCTGGGCTCCGTCTCTTAACGTTGTATCATAAGTTATCACATCTAGCATTTTATTCCCAATGCAAATACCCCCTATTTGTTTTCTTTCTGGTCTTCAATCGCAGCTGCTACTAAATCCCCCATGGCTGATGTGCCCAGCATCGTCATTCCTTCTTCCATTAAATCAGGGGTGCGGTACCCCTGGTCCAGGATTTGGTGGATCGCCTGTTCTATTACCCGGGCTTCCTGCTCTAAATCAAAGGAGTACCGGAGCATCATAGCCGCTGATAATATGGTGGCTAATGGATTGGCTTTGTTTAAGCCGGCTATATCCGGGGCGCTTCCGTGAGCCGGTTCAAAAAGAGCCACTGTGCCTCCGATGGAAGCACTGGGAAGCATACCTATAGAACCTGTCAGCATAGACGCTTCATCGGTAAGAATATCCCCAAACATGTTTTCCGTTACAATTACATCAAACTGGCGGGGATTCCTGATTAACTGCATGGAACAATTGTCTACATACATATGGGTGGTTTCCACATCAGGATATTCCCGGGCCAGTTCTGTAACCGTCTCCCTCCATAAACGGGAGCTTTCCAATACGTTGGCTTTATCAACCGAGCACAATATGTTGCGCCTTCTCCGGGCAGCCCGGTAGGCAAAGCGGACGATTCTTTCAATCTCAAAGGTGCTATAGGAGAGGATATCGGTGGCTTTTTCCCCTCCACCAGGAAGCGGCTCTCTTTTTTTCTCTCCAAAATAGAGGCCCCCGGTAAGTTCCCGGATAACCAGCAAGTCTACCCCGGAAATCACTTCCTCTTTCAGGGTGGAAGCCTTAATCAGGCCCGGAAAGAGTATGCACGGTCTCAAGTTAGCGTATAACCCCAGTTCTTTGCGCAGAGGCAGCAATGCTCCCACCTCCGGACGCAGATGGACCGGAAGCTCATCCCATTTAGGCCCTCCGATGGCTCCCAATAATACGGCATCGGAATTGCGACATAATTCCAACGTTTCTGCCGGTAGGGGGTGACCTACCGCATCATAGGCAGCTCCCCCAACCAGAGCTTCCGTAAAGGAAAATTCATGTCCAAATCTCTCCCCAATGGCCTTTAGGGCTTTTATGGCTTCCGGAATGATTTCAACTCCAATGCCGTCCCCCGGCAAACTTGCGATCTTATACATAGACTCATCCTTCCCGTAAAAATTATATTGGCGTACTCTTTCCCCGACCCGGGGATGCCACGGTCTTTACTTTTCACCTTCATGACACGCTTTTGGGGCTTAATATTTCAATTATCCTTTTTTTTTCACATAATTTATGAGACCACCCTGGTTAATAATCTCCTGCATAAAAGGCGGGAAAGAAGTAGCCTGGAATTCTTCCCCGGTCCGTAAATTTTTTATATGACCACGGACAATATCTACTTCCAATGCATCCCCCTCATGAATAGCATCTATGGCTTCTGGCGCTTCTAGTATAGGCAGACCGATATTGATGGCATTGCGATAAAAAATCCGGGCAAATGACTTGGCCACCACACAGGAAACTCCGGTGGCTTTGATGGCGATGGGGGCATGTTCGCGGGAACTGCCACAACCAAAATTTTTTTCGGCCACAATAATATCCCCCGGTTGGACCTTGTTGGGAAAATCGGCATCCGCGTCTTCCATACAGTGTTTCGCCAATTCCTGGGGATCAATGGTATTAAGATAGCGGGCCGGTATGATGGCATCGGTATCTATATCAGCTCCAAATTTGTATACCTTCCCTGTAAATTTCATGCTGTTCCTCCTTGTATTTGAAAATGCTGGAATGGCTTACCCTGGCTGCCCTTACACTTCCCAGGGGGGTGTAATCCGACCGGTAATGGCACTGGCAGCAGCCACCGCCGGGCTGGACAGATAGACTTCACTGTCCCTGTGCCCCATCCGGCCCACAAAGTTTCGATTGGTAGTAGCCAGGGCTTTTTCTCCCTGGGCCAGGATGCCCATATGTCCACCCAGGCAAGGTCCGCAAGTAGGAGTACTTACAACGGCCCCGGCTTCGATAAAGGTTTCTATATAGCCTTTACGCAAAGCCTCCAGGTATATATTCTGGGTCCCGGGAATAATAATGGTTCTTAAACCCGAATGGACCTTCTTTCCCTTTAGTAAACCCGCAGCTATGGCTAAATCTTCGAGGCGACCGTTGGTGCAGGAGCCAATTACCACCTGGTCCAAAAGTACATGCCCGGCTTCACTGACTCCTCTGGTGTTTTCCGGCTGATGCGGAAAAGCTACCAGGGGTTCCATGTCGGAAACATCATACTCGCGGATTTCAAAATAGTCCGCATCCGGGTCGGACTCATAGAATGTATAGGGGCGGGAAGCCCGGGTTTCTACATAAGCCCGGGTTATTTCGTCCGGAGCTATAATACCGTTTTTGCCCCCGGCCTCGATCGCCATATTAGCCATGGTAAAACGGTTGTCCATCGACAATTGACGGACCACTTCCCCGGTAAATTCCATAGCCATATAGCGAGCACCATCAACCCCGATATCACCGATTATCCTAAGAATTAAGTCCTTGCCGCTGACCCAGGGTGGGAGTTTGCCCGAAAAAACAAATTTTATGGATTCGGGCACTTTGAACCAGGCCTCACCGGTAGCCATAGCTGCCGCCATGTCCGTTGACCCTACCCCGGTGGCAAAAGCACCTAAGGCGCCATAGGTACAGGTATGCGAATCCGCCCCTATTGCCAGGTCACCAGGCAATACCAATCCCAATTCCGGAAGTAAACAATGCTCTATCCCCATCTGTCCGATTTCAAAATAGTTTTCGATTTGTTGGCCCCGGGCAAATTCCCGCATAACTTTGCTCTGCTGAGCTGACTTTATATCTTTATTGGGTGTAAAATGATCGGGCACCAAAACAATCATTCCGGGATCATATACTTTTTCCAAACCCAACTTCTCAAATTCAGCGATAGCAACCGGTGCCGTTATATCATTGCCTAAAACCACATCCAGTTTACAATTAACCAGCTCCCCTGTCTCGATCTGTTCTCTACCGCAGTGGGCGGCCAGTATTTTTTGACTAATGGTCATGCCCATTCTCTACAGTTCCTCCCTTTCCTTATTTCCCTTTCAGATTCTCTCATCCCTCTTGCCGGGATGAGTATAAATATATCTCATGATCCCCTGTTTTTAATCCTCTGAGGTATTTCGCTGGTCATGATAATATTTATTAATAGCATTAATATACGATTTCACACTGGCTTCCACAATGTCGGTACTTAAACCCCGGCCATTATATACCTTAGACTCAATCTGTATGCGGCTGACTACTTCCCCTAAAGCATCTTTTCCGGCCGTTACCGCATTGAGTTTATACTCCAGCATGCGCCCATAAACATCCGTGATTTTATCTACCGCCCGGCAGGCAGCATCCACAGGCCCATCACCGATAGCAGCCACTTGCAGAATTTTATTGTCGATAGACAATTTCACCGTAGCCGTAGGCACCATGTTGGTGCCACTGGAAATGTGGAGGTATTCCAATTTAAATCTTTCCGGAACTGCCCAGATCTGATCATTAACCAGAGCCTCCAGGTCTTCATCGGTTAGTTCTTTCTTTTTGTCGGCGATTTCTTTAAATGTAACAAAAGCTTGATTGATTTCTTCCTCAGATAGGGTATAGCCCAGGGCTTCTAAGCGGTCTTTAAAAGCATGGCGCCCAGAGTGTTTTCCCAACACCATTCTTTCCCGGTTAATCCCCAGCAGTTCCGGGCTCATGATTTCATAGGTGCTTCTGTTCTGTAAAACCCCATGCTGGTGTATTCCGGAAGCATGGGCAAAAGCATTACGGCCTACAATGGCTTTATTGGGCTGAACCTTCATTCCGGTTAAATTGCTGACCAAAGTGCTCAAACGATATATCTCCTTGTAATTTACCTGGACTTCTTTTTGATAATAGGCCTTTTTCGTATACAGGGCCATAATGATTTCTTCCAGGGCCGCATTACCGGCTCTCTCGCCAATGCCATTGGCTGCGCACTCAACCTGACGGGCCCCATTCATGATTCCGGCCAGGGAGTTCGCTACTGCCATACCTAAATCATTGTGACAGTGTACGCTGACAATGGCACGGCCGATATTGGGTACCCTTTCCATGATCGCCCGGATGAAGCTGCCAAATTCTTCCGGCACGGCATAACCAACCGTGTCCGGTATATTAACCACCTTGGCTCCTGCATCTATTACCTTTTCTACAATTTGCACCAGAAAGTCCAAGTCACTGCGGAAAGCATCTTCTGCCGAAAATTCAATATCGGGACAGTATTTTTTGGCATATTGGACCGCTGCCACCGCCTGGTCCAACATTTCCCGGCGGCTGATCTTAAGTTTATGCTCTAAATGGATATCAGAACTGGCCAAAAAAGTATGAATCCTAGGGTTCTCCGCTCCCTTGATGGCTTCCCAGGTTCGATCTATGTCACCGGGCGTTGCCCGGCACAAGGCTGCAACGGTAACTCCCTTTAGTTTATTGGCAATCATTTTAACGGCTTCATAATCTCCTGTTGATGCCACGGGAAACCCCGCTTCTATGATATCTACCCCTACCCGGGCCAATTGATAGGCAATCTGCAATTTCTCTTCCGCATTAAGGCTGACCCCGGGGGATTGTTCCCCATCTCTCAACGTAGTATCAAAAAGATATATCCTGTTATTTTCAGCCATGTTATTCCTCCCTTATAAAAGAAACGATTATACAAAATTGCGACCAGCTGTACTTAAGAGTGCGATCGCAATTGGAGGGCCAAGCCCGGAACCGGGGCTGCAGGGAGCTGGCAAAGCCATTTCTGCCAGCAATATCCTGCACCCAACCTATTTCCGGGGTTAATTGTCAGAGCGTTATGGAACGTAAGATTTATTTATGCTCTTTCAGCCAGGGCATCATGGCTCTTAATTCAACCCCGACCTCTTCTACCAGGTGCTCCTGGTTTTTACGGCGCAAGGCATTAAACACGGGACGCCCACACTGGTTTTCTAAAATCCATTCCCTGGCAAAACGGCCTTCCTGGATATCGGCCAGGGCTTTTTTCATGGCCTGGCGCACTTCAGGTCCAATGATATCCGGCCCTTTGGTATAATCTCCATATTCAGCAGTATCACTGATCGAGTAACGCATATAACCCATACCACCTTCATAGATCAGGTCGACTATGAGTTTAAGCTCATGTAAACATTCAAAATAGGCTACCTCAGGTTGGTAACCCGCTTCGACCAGGGTTTCAAAACCGGCTTTTACTAATTCGGTAACCCCGCCGCAAAGGACTGCCTGCTCCCCAAACAGATCGGTTTCAGTTTCTTCCCTAAATGTTGTTTCCAGAACTCCAGCCCGGGTACAGCCTATTCCACGGGCATAAGCCAAGGCAATATCCTGGGCTTGTTCGGTAAAATCCTGTTCTACTGCAATAAGTCCCGGAACCCCGACTCCCTTTTGATACATTCGCCGCAGCAAATGCCCCGGGCTTTTAGGGGCTACCATAATGACGTCAATACAAGGGGGAGCTACAATCTGACCAAAATGAATATTAAAGCCGTGAGAAAAACACAACGCATTCCCATGTTTAAGCACTTTTTTAATCTCCTGGTCATATACCTGGGCCTGAATCTGATCCGGGACCAGCATCTGAATAATATCAGCATCGGTTGCGGCCTCTAAGACCGAAAGGGGAGTGATCCCTGCTTCTTTTACTTTGTTCCATTCTTCTTCCGTTTCAGCATTATACGGTTTTCTGAGCCCAACTACCACATTCAGGCCACTGTCTTTCAGGTTTTGAGCCTGGGCATGTCCCTGGGAACCAAAGCCGATTACCGCAATCAACTTATCTTTTAGTAAATCCAGATTGGCATCAGCATCGTAATACATTTTGGCCATATGAACTCCTCCTCATTTTTTATTTTTTATTTTCCTGTACCCCTTACCATCGCTATTTTGCCGGTTCGGACTAATTCAATTATACCAAAGGGTCGCAGGGAATCTTCTATGGCATCAATTTTAACCGTATCCCCCGTCGATTCAATAATTAACGAGCTGCGACCGATATCTACAATACGGGCCCGGAAGATATCAACAATCTGCATGATTTCAGCCCGGGTCTGGGTGTCAGCTTTTACTTTGACTAAAACCAGTTCCCGCTCCACGGCACGCTCTTCACTGATATCCACCACTTTAATAACATCAATCAACTTATGCAGTTGTTTGGTCACCTGTTCAATAATTCTCTGATCCCCTTCTACGACAATGGTCATTCTTGATATAGCAGGGTTTTCCGTGGCACCAACCGTTAAACTCTCAATGTTATAATTTCTTCTCCGGAATAGCGTTGCTACCCTGGTTAAGACTCCGGGTTTATTATCTACGGTGATTGATATAGTACGTCTTTTCACCCTACTCACCCCCTAGCATATTGGTTAAGGTTCCGCCAGGCGGTACCATGGGGTAGACATCTGCTTCCCGGTCTACCCAAAAATCAATTAAAACCGGGCGGTCTTTAACTTTTAAGGCTTCATGGATCGCCCAATCCACCTCTTCTTCCTGGGTTACTCTCATGCCCACTGCACCATACGCTTCGGCTAATTTAACAAAGTCGGGCTGGTGGCTGATATCAGTATGGGAATACCTCCCCCCGAAGAATAAATTCTGCCATTGTCTGACCATTCCCAAATACTGGTTATTTAATATGCAGACAATAACGGGTAGCTGGCACTGCATAGCTGTTCCCAGCTCTTGAATGTTCATCTGGATGCTGCCATCACCGGCAATATCGATTACCGTCATGTCGGGGCGGGCAATTTTAGCTCCGATAGCTGCCGGGAGCCCATAGCCCATTGTGCCTAAGCCCCCGGAACTGAGAAAGGTGCGGGGGGATTTAAACTTGTAATATTGGGCCGCCCACATCTGATTTTGCCCCACTTCCGTGGTTATAATGGCATTGCCTTTGGTGATATCATAGATTCTTTCTATAATATACTGCGGCATAATGCGGTCATCGACACAAGCCCGGTAACGTAGAGGATATTCCTTTTTCCATTCTGCGATCTTCTGGTGCCAATGGCTTAAATCCGGGGCGGTAGTATCCTCCATCCGGGACAGCAGAGCTTCCAGAACCTCAGATACGTTTCCTACAATCGGAACATCTACGTTTACATTCTTCCCGATTTCAGCTGCATCAATATCAATGTGAATGACTTTGGCCTTGGTGGCAAATGCATCTACCCGCCCCGTAACCCGGTCATCAAACCTGGCCCCGATGGCAATAATAAGGTCGGATTCGCTGACAGCATAATTTGCATAATAGGTTCCATGCATTCCCAGCATGCCTAAAGAAAGATCATGCTCCCCGGGGAAACCGCCTAGTCCCATCAAGGTAGTAGTTACCGGTATTTTAAAGCGGTCAGCCAGCTCAAACAACAATTCCGCCGCCCCGGAGGCAATAACCCCGCCCCCGGCATATATAACCGGTTTTTCTGCTTTTTGGATTAAAGATGCTGCTAAAAGTACCTGCCCCGCATTAACCCCTTTCATCACCCGGTAGCCTCTAATATTCACTTCATCCTGCCGGGGCTCATATTCGATGGTTTGATCCATGAGGTCCCGGGGCAAGTCAATAACCACGGGACCGGGGCGATTAGTACGGGCAATATAGAAAGCTTCCCGGACAATATCCTGCAGCTCCTCAGTACTCTGGAGAATATAATTATGCTTGGTAATGGGTAAGGTAATGCCCGTAATATCTACCTCCTGAAAGGCATCTTTGCCAATAAGGGGTGTAGGTACCTGCCCGGTAAAAGCCACCATCGGAACCGAGTCCATATAGGCGGTAGCAATCCCGGTAACCAGGTTGGTAGCTCCCGGACCGGAAGTTGCCAGGCAAACCCCGACTTTCCCAGTCGCCCGG
>PWPP01000025.1 GCA_003558625.1 Syntrophomonas sp. | reverse complement strand
GATGTCGCACACGTCGCCAGGAACGCCCGGGAGGCCGACCGCAAGGAGGTCCACCACCTCTCGGGACGCCCCATGTTCGATGCACTCTGGGAGGCCTACCAGGGCCACCTCAAGGGCTGGCACGTTCGGACCCTTCTGGTCGAGGAGACGCAGGAGCCGATTGCCATCTACGGGAAGGTCCCCACGGGGTTCCCCCGAGTGTCGGCCCCCTTCCTGATCGGCACCGATCGCGTCGCGGACTACCCGGTCTTCATGCTCCGGGGGTTCTCCGAGCTGATCGCCCGGTGCCAGGGGGAGGACTTCTTCTCAAACTTCGTCCACCACGAGAACGAGCTGCACATCCGCTGGCTCAAACATCACGGCTTCGACGTCGACGACGAGACTGTCGAGATCGGGGTCAACCCCAGCCCGTTCCACCCCTTCACTCGGAGGTCCCATGTGTGATCCCATTTCCGGCACGATCGCCGGGGTCCAGCTCGCGTCCTCCCTATCGGCTCGGGCGGGGCAGGCCCAGCAAGAGAAGGCCGCGTACAAGGCCGACAAGAAGAACCGGAGGATCGCCAACGAGCGGGCCGTCCGTCAGTTCCACAGTGACCAGGAGACCCTCTCCCGCCGGGCAGAGGAGCAGCGCCGAGCCGGGGCCGAGACCACGGACGACATCCTGATGCAGACCCGGCAGCAGCTCTCGGCGATGCGCGTGAGGGCAGCCGCAGGGGGCATGGACAGCGGAGGACTGAAGCAGGCCATCAAGGCCGGGGGCGGTCGGCAGGCCACCAGGGTCAACATGAACCTGAAGTCGGCGCTGACCCAGATCAACCTGGAGATGGCCGGGCTCGCTCCCGCCCTGGCGCCCGACCCGATCAAGCCCTCCGGGGTCTCCTCCTTGGGGGTCCTCACGGACGTGGTCGGCGCGGGGCTGACCGGGATGAACATGAACATGGCCATGACCGGGAACACTCCCCAGCAGTCCTTCGGGGACCTGAGGGGCGCCCTTTCGCGTAGCCCCTCGGGACCGACCCCTGGGGGCAAGCTGAGCACCGTCCCCTCGGGGACCCCACTCCACTCCACCGGGAGGTAACCCGATGCCCACGAGGCAACAGCAGCCAGTCGCCTTCCAGCCGCAAGCCCGAGGGGTTGCCCAAGGGGGCGGCCTCTCGGCTCCCATCCAGGCCGGTGGGGGCAGCGCCCTCCTCGACTTCGCTCAGTCCATGGGGCAGATCATGCCCGCCGCCGCTTCTCTGGCCCAGGGCTACGTCCAGGCGCGCAACGCCCAGGCCCAGGCCCAGGTGGCACAGCGGTTCGCTACCGTGCCCGACGAGGAGCTGGTTCGCTTCCGGGAACAGGAGATCGGCACCGGTCTCAGCCGGCACGAGCGGCGGGCCCTGGATGCCCAGTTCGGCGCCCGCATGGCCAACGCCCGCAAGCGGCAGTTCCTCCAGGCGATCGAGAGCGGCGAGGTCGACCCCTCCACCGAGGACGTGGACGCCCTGGTTCGAGCCGCCATCGGGGAGGACATCGAGAGCTACGCGAGCGAGGAGTTCTCTGCCACCTACGCCCCGATGATGCAGAGCGCGGCCCAGGAGATCGCCAACATCGGCGCCAAGGCCGTGGGCGCCCGGGTGCGGCAGGAGATCGAGCAGAACTACTACTCGCTGATCCGCGAGCAGATCGAGGACGCCCGGCGCCAGGGGGGTTCCCCCAAGGAGGTCGCCCGGGCGGCGCTCGCGGTTCGGAGCCTCCACACGGACCCGGACAGCGGGTTCCAGATGGACCGCGCTCGGGCCAACGGCGTGCTCATGCAGGTCGCCTCCGAGATGGCGATGGACGGGGACGAGGAAGCGGTCAACGCCCTCCTGGATACCCCCCTGGGGGACGGCGGGCCGGCGCTCTCCAAGCTGAAGCAGTGGGCCGAGCCCTCGCGCCGGATCAGGGATGCAGCCCAAGAGGTCGCCCAGGCCAAGCGCCGGGAGGAGGCCTTCGGCTCCATCGTCAACCTGATCGCGGGGGTCTACGACGGCGACGTCAGCTCGCAGCAGGGCCTCAACCAGACGGGCAACCTCCAGGACCTCGGCTTCTCGGAGCAGATGGTCGGCTCGCTCTACAGCACCGCCCGTTCCCGCGAGCGGCAGATCGAGGAGGAAGCCGCCCGGCAGGCTGCCCTCGCCCAGCAGCAGGAGTTCAAGAACCAGCTCCTCGGCCGCAACTTCAACCGCCTCCTCGCGGGGACCCTGGAGAGTGGCGACGGGGCCTTCGGCTTCGGTGGTGTCGACGACATCGAGATGGTCATGCCCACCGGGGACGTCTTCCGGTACAGCGCGAACGACCAGCGCCAGGACGCCATCCAGGTTCTCGTGGGCCGAGCCGACGAGCGCTACCAGCCCGAGATCGAGAAGCGGCAGCGCGTCCTCAATGCTCTCCCCGAGGATGACCCCTCAAGGGCGCTCCTCCAGGGCGAACTCCAGGAGCTTCAAGAGCAGCGGGATAAGGTCGTCTTCTCTGCGCTCCAGCAGAACGGGATCACCGACTTCGAGCCCCTCCGACAGGAGATGCAGGCGGGCTACTACGCGGCCACCTCCGGGAGCGCCAACGCCCCGGCTGTCCAGCGAGGCTTCGACCGGTACATGGCCGCTAAGGCTATCGACCCGGTGTGGGCCAAGAGGGTGGCCGGCAGCGACAGCGTGGCCGAGTTCTTCGAGACGACCGACTTGGCCGCTCGGGAACTGTTCGGGGGCGACATCGGGGCGGCGGTCGAGGCTGCCCGCACCGGTGAGGAGAACACCGCCCTGGTCCAGCGGTTCAACGAGGCGCTGTTCGGCCGGGGTGACCCTGACCTGCAGGACCTGACGGACGCCGCCATCGAGAAGGTCCGGGGGAAAATCCCCTTCATCCCCTTCACCGGTGAGCGCTACTCGGGCTTCGAGGGGCGCATCCGGGACCGCATCCTGCGCCAGGGTAAGATGATCGCCGGCTACGGCTACGTCGACGCCGAGACGGCCATGAACCTCGCTGCCGATCGCGTGGCGGCGAACACGATGCTGGTCAACGGGATCGACGTCCCCACGAGCGAGATCAACCTCGCGATCCCCCAGAAGCTCCCCGACCTCTCGGAGGCGGTGGCCGAGCTGGTCCCCACCCTCCCGGGGTACGAGGACCGGGACCCGAGGGAGTTCGCGCTCCTCCCGGGGACCGACGCGGGACGAGCCTTCGAGGTCTTCGACTTGGCTACCGGCCTCCCGGTCATGCCCGACCACGGGGCCGAGTTCTCGTTCACTGTGAGCGGCCAGGAGGACCCCCTCAAGGTCCCCTACCGGAACATGACCAGGACGCACCTCGACCAACTCTCGCGCCTCCTTGACGAGAAGCGCATCGTCGAGCTGGAGAGCAACCGCCAGAAGCGCATCCAGGAGAAGGCCCGACAGCAGGGCATCCACCTGGGCGACGTGGATTGGCGTGGGCCGGAAACCCCTGAGGGGACCCGCCCGGGGCAAGGCACCATTCGCCAGCCCGAGGTCGATATTGGGGTCTCCCGCGAGGGCCTCCCCTTCGGTCTCGACGAGGCCGACATCGAGGTCGGCGTTCACCCGGAGAACCTGCCCTTCATCGGCGGGCTCTTTGACGACAACAAGGAGTAGCAGCAGTGCCTGATCGTAGGCTCGAAGCGCAGGCCCAACAGGGTCTGGAGAGGATCGTCGATAGGGCGGTCAACACGACCATCCCTGCGGCCCTCCCCGAGACCCGCGCTCGCCCGGCCCCAGATGTGGAACGCCCCGGGTTCTTCACCGAGGCGCTCCCCGCCGCCGTCGAGCAGAATTGGATGGGCATCCAGCTCTACAAGCAGTTGGGGCAGGTGCCGCAGATCGCCGACCCGGACTTCTCGCTGACCGAGCTTGCCCCCGAGGATCACAAGGGCCTGTTCGAGGGCATCCCGGACGAGGCTGCGGAGTGGTACGAGGACGCCATGTCCCTGGACCACGCTCGGGCCATCCGGAGGAACATCGACCGGGCGATGGAGATCAACGAGACGCTCGGCGACGCCGGCATCCTCGGCTTCGGCGCGGGGTTCCTGGCGGCGCTCTCCGACCCGGCCCTCCTCGGCGGCGGCGGCATGGCCCTCAAGGCTATCCAGGCCGCTCGCCTCACCAGGGCGGGGCAGATCATGTCGGGGGCAGGCGCCTTCGGCGGGATCGAGGCGGTGGCCGGGGGGCTCATGTCCCTGAACGACCCGATGATGGGGACGAGCGACATCGCTCTCATCGCCGGGCTCGGGGCCGTGGGTGGCGCCGTGGGCGGTGGCCTGCTCGGGGCCGTGGGGTCTCAGACCGCCAGGGCTTACACCCGAGGGGGTGACTACCTCTCGCGCACCCGCG
>PWPP01000103.1 GCA_003558625.1 Syntrophomonas sp. | reverse complement strand
TTGACATTTCAGCCAGTATGCTTTTGATGGCTTCATACAGGGCTTGAACTTCCTTGTTAGAAAGGGTGTGGAGCTTTCTTTTGGGGTGTATCTTCGCCTGATAAAGGATATCCTGCAGCACGCCATTACCGAGACCGGGAATGCGCTGTTCGGTAGCAAGAAATGCCTTGGCACTAAGTTTTTGCACCCCGGGCAGAGCCATCATCGTTTGAAAGTAGGTCCAATCAAATTGACTGTCAAGGGGTGACGTTTTTTCCCGGGCTACCTGGTAATAGGGATTATCCAGGGCACCAGCGGGAAAAACCCATACACCTCCATACATCTGCACCGAAGCGCTGAAGGCGGCATGGTCTTCAAATTCTATTAGCAACTGGTGCTTGAGTGGATGTTTTTCCCCTTTACCATGATATTTTATTCTGACCCCATCACCAAATAGGATGATGGTACCTCCCGCTTGGATTTCTACCAAACCTCCATAACTACTGGCTTCATCAATCGTTTTACCAAGTAGAAAATCGGGGTATTTTGAAGGTTTCAAGTAATACCAGGCATATTTATGTGGAGTGTGTCCCGCTACCACTCGAACGATTCTTTTTCCCGCCAGGGTTTGATTGATCTGCCCGGCCAGGGCATTGGCTTCCGGTATTTCTATCATATTCTCAACCCCATTAAAGTATTTGTTTAGCCAGCTTCCTGCTCAAAATGGACTGTAACCAGAGCATCCGCGACTATTTCATAAAATAGTACCCCGGGTCAGGATTTGCTGTATTTCACTAGAACCACTACTCCCCAAACGGCAGATATGAAAGAAGCAAATAAAATCCCTATTTTGGCCAGTTCAATAAATTCGGGATTTATAAAGGCCAGGTTAGTAATAAATAAGGACATGGTAAACCCGATCCCTGCCAGGCAGCTCACCCCGTATATCTGCCACCAGCCGATGCCTTCGGGCAGAAAGGCAAACCCCATTTTTACTCCCAGCCATGAAAACAGAAAGATCCCCAACTGCTTACCCACCACCAGTCCCCCCACAATGCCCAGGGTAATGGGGTGCAGCATGTTCTGGGCTTCCATCCCGGCAAAACTGATACCTGCATTGGCCAGGGCAAACAAGGGAATGATGAAGATCACTGCGAGGGGATGCAATTTCTCTTCCAGCTTTTGCAGGGGGGTTTCGAATTTGCTGATGTATCTCTTTAAGTCATATATCACCTGGTGCTGGTCTTCGTCGGTACACATAAACTTAAACTCCCGGTCGGAAAAGGTTTGCAGAACCTCATGGCTTTTGATTTTAAATTCGCGGCTGGTAATATTCGCCCGGGCCGGGATGGTGAAGGCCAAAAGGACCCCGGCAATGGTCGCATGAACCCCGGACTGTAAAAATTCCACCCACAAGAAAATCCCCAGCAAGGCATAGGGAAAGATGCTCCTGACTCCCCGTACATTCAGGAAAACGGACGAAATCAGCACCAGGATGGCAATCATTAGGCTATTGATATCAATGGTTTCGGTATAAAAGAGGGCAATAACCATGATGGCCCCCAGGTCGTCCACAATGGCCAGAGCCAACAGAAAAACCTTGAGGTTTAAAGGTATGCGGTCTCCCAAAAGGATTAAAAAACCCAGGGCAAAGGCAATATCCGTCGCCATAGGAATGCCCCAGCCGTGAGCACCCGGGCCCTGCCAGTTGAAAAACGTATAGATAAGAGCGGGAAAAACAATCCCGCCCAGTGCTGCAAATAGGGGCAGACTGGCTTTTTTAAAGGTGGATAACTCCCCCACCAGCAGTTCCCGCTTTATTTCCAGGCCTATGACAAAAAAGAAAAGAACCATGAGGCCATCATTGATCCAATGGCCCAGGGTATCTGACAGGACAAAGCTCCCAATATTTAAGGTAATATCCGTATTCCAGAGGTCGAAATAGGACTGAGCGAAGGGGGAATTGGCCCAGATGAGGGCAATCATGGTAGCCAGGAACAGCAGTTTGCTGCCCAGGTTTACATTGCGCAAAAAGCGGATGATGGGGCTGGCAAAGCGGTATATGAGTAAATCCTGGCTTTTTAGCTTATCATCAGGCATCATAGGCTCCTTATTTCATTCATTTATAGTATTTTACCATATTATGCCTATCCCAAACCCCGCTGACGGGCATGAAGATGCAATGGATCCTATACCATTCTAATCCCATCCTCTATGGATTTCTTTCCGCCTTAATGGTGTGTTCCTTCTACCACCCTGATCCCTTTGCTCTCAATCATCTGTTTGATCTCTGCTTTGTGGGGGCAGTAAGGGGTTCCTTTTTCCATGACCAGGCAGGATGAGAGATGCACGACCTCCAGATCATGCTTGAGCAATGCATCTACCAGGCGGGACACCCTTCTGCCACAACAGCCCCCGCAGGTAAAGAACCCGATGATCAGAGCTTGCTCACCGTAGTGGGCAAACATCTTTTGGCGCTGGTTAAAGGCCTTAAAACACCCCGCTCCCGGACATGCTTCCGAAACGATTTCACAGCGCACCACCGCCAGTTTTACCTTGCCCCGGTCTCTTTCATCCCTGTCCGCAAGCGCCATATGCTGAATCGCTCCTCTCCTTGACTGTGCTATGTTTTCCCGGTCATGGACCTCACTACGATATGGGCGTGCTATCTTGATGATCCCCGGGGAAGGATCGGGCACCATGGGTGAAGTATTTTCCCCATCCTTCCGCTTTTCTCCGTTACCGCGTATTAAAGATGGTTGGCCCTTTTGCCGGAAATCAACCAGGGGGCGGGAAAGGGCTCCATCATCTTTTTGCTGTTGAGCCGGGATACGCCTACATGAATGGTCTCGGTGCGTTCCAAACCATTGTCCCTGAAGACCGCGGGAAGAGACAATAAAACTTCAAAATCCAGGGTGTAAAGTAGAAAGTCCATAGAAGGATTGACGGCCAAAAGGGCCTTTATTTCACTGTCGATTTTGGGGGTCGCCACAATAAAAGCGATGTCCGGCACCGGCAGGTCTTGCGGATACCCCCCCTGCAGGGACTCAATGATATGTACGTTTTTGAGGCCAAATTTCTCCACATTCTCTTCCATGGTCATCCAGTCCCGGGGGTCATATTCTACCGCAATGATCCTGCCCTCGGTGATGATCATCGCCGCCTCCACCGCGATGCTCTCCCCGGAAATGATGCAAATATTTGCCCGGTCCTCCAGGTTCAGCTTGCTCATGATAATAGCCCGGACTTCCCGGCAGACATATTGCACTGAGCCGCAGGTAAAGCGGCTGTTCTCGATCCCGATCTGGTAATTGGTGGCAGCGTTCGGATTCATAATAAGCATAGCCGCACATGCATTGATCCCGCGGTCGATCATTTCGGAGATTTTGTTTTGCTTGATCGGACCTGACGGATCCGAGCCTTCGTTGTACCAGACCACGCAGTCTCCCAGTTCCGCAGTCCACATGTCATAAAAAATGTTGGGATGCCCGGCATCGGTAAAGACCAGAACGGCCCGATTGCTCATAACCGTCGGAATCAGGTTCTTATTTTGCCCGGTAATATCCAGCATCTTCAGCTTGGCCAGGTTGATATCCAGGTTGCTGGAAAAATACCGGAGCCAGGATATAATTACATCATTGGTAAATATCGTTTGTTCCACCGGCATAACCTCCTCGTATACTCTGCTCCTATCCTCATTATAGATGATCAATTCCTGTTTTTTGGGGCTCCTAATTAAAGTTTTTTATGCCCCGGAACGCTCCCGCAGGCGTTCCCATTTCTGGTCGACGTGTTGCTGCGCGTCTTCGATCATCCACTCATTGCCTTTTTCGAACATATGGCTAAATCTTCCCTGGCTGCGGAGAAACTCTTCCACCGGCAGTTTTTTCTTAGGGATATAGGTAAGACGCCAAACCCCTTCTTCCACTTCATACAGGGGCCAGACACAGGTATCAACTGCCAGTTTGGTAATCTCAACCAGCTTGGCCATGGGGTAATCCCATCCCCGGGGACATGCTGAAAGCACATTCAGAAAACACGGTCCTTCGGTATATATCGCTTTATAGGACTTGGTGTGCAGATCGCGGAGATTGCCGATGGGGGCCGTCTGGGCCACATAAGACAGATCCTGGGCCACCATGATCTCAGTCAGGTCTTTCTTCCTCTGTTTTTTCCCAGGCTGAACCGCACCGATCGGGGTGGTGGAGGTACGGGTGAACCCGGGAGTCGAAGATGACCGCTGCGTTCCCGTGTTCATATACCCCTCGTTATCATAGCAGACGTATACCATGTCATGCCCCCGCTCCATGGCGCCGGAAAGAGACTGGAAGCCGATATCATAGGTCCCGCCATGGAGCGGG
>PWPP01000132.1 GCA_003558625.1 Syntrophomonas sp. | reverse complement strand
TGTCCACTTCCACCAGTTTTTCCATATCATTATTGTTGATGGCCTCGGCTTTCAACAATAATGATATGGAAAAACTGGTGGAAGTGGACACCAAGTTTCATGAAGCCATATACAAAGCCAGCCGCAATGAACGCCTTACCATTATCATCAACAATTTACGGGAACAGATCCAGCGCTACCGCCTCACGACCCTTTCTTATCCCGGTCGCATGAAACAGTCCTTGATGGAGCACCGTCAAATCATAGAATCCATCCAGTCCCGGGATCCTAATTTTGCCCGCCAGGTGGCCCAGGAGCATATCGAAAGTGCTGAAAACAGCATGATCGAATCCATGAAAACAGAAGGACTTCCGGAAAACCAATGACGGAGGTGTGTCGATGAAATACGACGCCATCATTTTGGCGGGCGGTGAAAGCAGCAGCGAACTTAAAACCCTTGCCCCCCATGATAACGAAGCCCTGATCAATATTGGTCGGCATCCCATGATTTATTATGTGTATGAGGCATTAATCCAATCGGAAAGAATAAACCATATCGTCATCAGCGGTCCCCCGGCGGTAAAAGAGCTCTTTCCCCCCAGCCCACGCCTGTTTTTCAGCCGGGGCGGACAAAATGCCATTGACTCCTTTACCAATGCGGCCCATGTTTTAGAGCATAAAAATATTACTCCCCAGGTACTCATTGTGCCCTCCGATATCCCCTTTATCCACCGGGAAGCCATTGATGATTTTATAACCCGCTGTGAACAGGTGGAAGGGGATTTTTATTATTCCATCGTTTCCCGGGAGGTCATAGAGAAAAAATTCCCCGGGGTGGAACGAACCTATGTCGGCATTAAGGAAGGCATATTTACCGGGGGCAATCTGTTTATGATCCGGAGCAACAAGGTAGAAGCCTGCCGGGAAATGGGAATTAAGCTGATCAACCGCAGAAAAAATCCCCTGGCCATTGCCCGCTTATTTGGCCTCAACCTGTTTGCGCGCTATGTTCTGAAACAGTTGAGCATAAAACATGCGGAAAAGCGCTTCTACCAGGTTATGGGCCTTAAGGGTCGGGCCATAGTCTCCCCCTTTGCCGAAGTAGGAGTGGATGTGGATAAGCCCAGTGACCTGGAACTGGCCCGAAAAATCCTGACCTGAACCACGGGGGGACGACCGTGGTTACCCGGTAGCAAAAGGATAAATACCCCGATTTGAAAGGACCCACTGGCATCCCAGGCGGGAGTCCTGATTTTTTTATTTCCCCGGGAAAAGGCCGGCAGGGCCGCACTCCTATACACCGGTCATATTTTATGGTCCCGCAAAAGGAAATCAGCCATGATTTGTAGAAGGTAATCTATGTCATAAATGTGTTAAATTTATAGTGTGCAAGGAGTTTTCATACCATAACAGATATTTTTATACTTCCCCGGCGGGAGTACCCGGAGCACTGCCAGCAGATCCGGGCCATCAACTAAAGCAATGAAAATGAAGAGGTGGGTTTACGTGCAATTTACTGCAGTTATCCTGGCAGCCGGCAAAGGCGTACGCATGAAATCAAAAATGCCCAAAGTATTACACCGGCTGGCCGGTCTTGAAATGATCCTGCATGTGGTTCGGGCTGTCCGCCAGGTGGGAGTACAAAAAATCGTGGTCATTGTGGGCCACGGCCGGCAAGAGGTCCGGGACTTGTTAACCGGAGAGGATATCCTTTTTGCCTTGCAGGAAGAACAGTTAGGAACCGGCCATGCCCTCATGCAGGCCCGGCCTTTGATCAGCGATGATGAAAACCTATTGGTTTTGGCCGGAGATACCCCCTTGCTGCGCGGCCAGACCATGAGCCGGTTTGTGTATTATTTTGAAAACAGCGGGGCCGATGCGGCGGTTTTATCCACTGCCATGGAGGAGCCCTTTGGCTATGGCCGCATCATCCGGGGGCCGGATACCATGCTCACTAAAATCGTGGAAGAAAAAGACGCCCTCCCGGAAGAAAAAAAGAGCAAAGAAATCAATTCCGGGATATATTGTTTCAAGGGTCAGGGGGTGTTTGACGCCCTTTCCCGACTGGATACCGCCAATGCGCAGGGAGAATATTACCTGACCGATGTCTTTCCCCTTTTCATCCGGGAAAATAAAAAAGTTGAGGTATACCGCCATCAGGATAGCGAAGAAATCCAGGGTATCAATAACCGGGTACAGCTTTACCAGGCGGGGAAAGCCCTGCACCGGCGCAAAAACCTGGAATTAATGGAAGCCGGCGTTACCATGATCGATCCCGATACCACCTTCATTGACCTGGAAGTGGAAATCGGCATGGATACCATAATACATCCCCAGACCATCATCCAGGGCCGCACCTGCATCGGCCAGGATTGTGAAATCGGCCCCCAGGTGCAGATCCATGCATCTCAAATCGGGGACGGGGTCAAGATAGACAGTTCCATCATCAAAGAAGCAAGCATTGCAGACTGTTGCCAGATCGGGCCTTATTCTTACCTGCGTCCGGGAACCATCCTCCGGGAGCATGTAAAAATCGGGGATTTTGTAGAGATTAAAAAATCCCTGGTGGGAGAGGGGAGCAAAATACCACATTTAAGTTACATCGGCGACGCCCTCCTGGGTAAAAGGGTGAATGTCGGGGCCGGAACCATCACCTGTAACTATGATGGGCGCAACAAATATCAGACCGTTTTAGAAGATGATGTGTTTATCGGAAGCAATACCAACCTCATAGCGCCTATTACCATCGGAAAAAATGCCAGAACCGGGGCCGGTTCAACCCTAAACAAGGATGTGCCCCCACATGCTCTGGCGGTGGAGAGAGCGAAGCCCCGGGTAGTGGAAAAGAAATTGGGGCGAAAGATTAAAGAGGGGGAGGAATAACCGCAAATGAGAAGAGCATCACGATGGAGGATGAAGCTTTTTTCCGGCAACGCCCATCCGGAGCTGGCCCAGGAAATTGCCAAATACCTGGCCATGCCCTTGGGAGATGCCGTGGTTTCCCGGTTTTCCGATGGGGAAATCGGGGTGGCCATTAATGAAAGCGTACGGGGTGTGGATGTATTCGTAATCCAGCCCACCTGTGACCCCGTCAATGACAACCTGATGGAACTGCTGATTATGATCGATGCGTTCCGACGGGCATCCTCGGCCCGGATCAACGCGGTCATTCCTTACTACGGTTATGCCCGGCAGGACCGTAAAACCAGGGCCCGGGACCCCATTACCGCCAAGTTGGTATCCAACCTGATTGCAGAAGCAGGCACCCAGAGAATCGTGGCAGTTGATCTTCATGCCCGCCAGATCCAGGGGTTTTTTGACATTCCGGTAGATCATTTGCCGGGAGTTCCTACCATCGGGGAATATTTTAAACAAAAAGATTTCAATATGGACAATGCCGTGGTCTTATCTCCCGATGTTGGAGGAGTAACCCGGGCCCGGGACCTGGCCTCTTATCTGGGCTGTCCCCTGGCCATCGTAGATAAGCGCAGACCGGCTCCCAATGTTTCAGAAGTCATGAACATTATCGGAGATGTAAAAAACCGGTCGGTCATCATTGTGGATGATATCATCGATACTGCCGGGACCCTCTGTTCTGCAGCCATGGTGGCAATGGAAAAAGGCGCACGCAATGTTTTTGGCAGCAGCACCCATGCCGTTTTCTCAGGCCCGGCCATAGAGCGGCTGAAAAATGCTCCCCTGGAAGAAATCGTAGTCACCAATACCATTCCCTTACCCCTCGAGAAAAGACTGCCCAACATGAGGATCCTGTCCGTAGCATCCCTGGTGGGAGAAGCCATTCTGAGGATCCATGAAGACTTGTCGGTGAGCAAACTTTTTGAGGCCTAAGTTGGAACCACAAACAGGGTGTGGCTGGACATTCATAAAAAACATGTTTATAATGTTAAATTAGCATAAAAAAACTACTGCCATAAACAAAAGCATAAATTAAGGAGTGATACCATGGCTTCAGCCCAACCGCTGAAATGCATAAAACGGGAAGTAAAAAACAAGTCCTATCTTAAGACCATGAAAAAAGGAGAGTGGGTACCTGGGGTGGTATATTCCGGGGGCCAGGAGGCCGTGCCTATCTTTATAGGGAGCCGGGAGTTATTTAAGGTTTTCAACCGTTACGGTTCCAGGGGCTTGTTTACCCTGGAAATTGAAGGGGAAGGCAAGCCCGTATTTTCCCTGATCCGGGAGCTCCAAAAACATCCCCTCAGCGGAGCCTATATGCATATAGATTTCCTGGGCATAAAAATGGACGTGAAGATCAAGGTCAATGTAAGCATCCATATTACCGGTGAAGAAGAAATCAGCCACAAGGGCGGGATTGTGCAAATGGGGGCCCGGGAACTGGAAGTCGAATGTTTGCCCATGGCTCTTCCCAATTATCTGAACTGCGATATCGCCAACC
>PWPP01000127.1 GCA_003558625.1 Syntrophomonas sp. | reverse complement strand
TCCAAACTACCTGGAGAAACTCACACTCCACAATGGAGATCACCAGGTGCTGCTCCAGCACGATGTCTTAAACGATGTCGAGGTAACTGCACAGGATGCAACCCTTGAGCATGGGGATCGGGCGGGCGCAACCTATGAACAGACTGAGAAGTATCTCACCGGCCTGACTGATCTGACTGGTATGGCAGCAGGTATTGTCATCATCGTGATGGTTGCCGGCATGATCTTCGCAGGCCTGTATATGTTTGTGAGACGAGACGACTAACCCCACATCGCCCTTTTTTTCAGGCGGTTTTTATTGAATGGAGGTGAGAGATGAAGATATGGTATACGATACTCGCAATACTCTTATTGATAGGTACAGGTGCTGCAGCGGTCACCGATACAACGGTATCCGGCATAACGGCATCGTCTGCGACTCTTGGGGCATCGACGACAGCTACAAACTTCAGCTATTATTTTGATATCGGGATGTCGTCTGGGATCTATGCTACCCGGACAGCGACGGGATACCAAAACGCTGCCGGCACATTTTCAACGGTTGTGAAAGGGTATCCGTTGATGCCGGATACCACGTATTACGTCAGGCCTGTTGTTGTATCTGGAACACCGGAACACGGCCCTGAAGCGACATTTACAACCGCAGCACATCCTGCGGTATCACAACAGAACGAAGTATCAGCACACGCAGACCGGCTACAGGGAATTGTTGCCGCAGATTATGACCTCCAGATTATCGGTGAGGATCTGGTCGGGTTCTGGACCGGGGCGATGGGCTCTCTCTTCTTCGGGCTGATATTCAGCATCGTCTTCCTCTCGTTATGGATCCGTATGGCTGATGTGACGATCCCGCTCCTGGTCGGGTTGTTGACAGGGACGACCATGATCGGCCTGATGCCCCCTGAATGGCAGTCGATTGGATATGCACTGTTTGCCGTCAGCCTGGCAGGTATCATCTACATGCTATACAAGAAACGGAGGACAGAATCATGATTAAATTTGCAGTCATCCTGATAGCTGTTGTTGTTATCGGAGCGTTCGGTATCTTTGCCATGCCGCTCCTTGATGCAGCGGCTGCAACTGAAACCGGAGTGTCGTCACCATCAGGAATCAATGAAACGGTCGGCACCATGGCAGAGGATATCGGTGCAGGGTCAACGTCGCTGATTGGAGCTACAGTCGTTGTATTGCTGGCTCTCTCGGCACTTGCATTATTTGCTGGACTGGTGAAGTTATGAAACAACTATTTTGGCTGCTGGTCGTCTGTGGGCTTCTCATCCAGAGTGCAGCAGCCATCACGGTTACCGCATCGGTAACAGAACATAGTATCGTCTGGGAATGGGAGCCTGGCACGGAATATCTGGTCTATGTGGATGGTAAACATGCCATGAACACGACGATGGGGAGGTATCATCTCTCCGACCTGCTGCCATACCAGGAACACAGGATAGATCTTTATCTGTATGATGAGGATATGGCAGCCGTCAACACGACCGCAGGCCTGCAGAGTCCCGACCGGTTTGCTGTATTGCAGGGTACATCGGGAGTCACCACGTTGCACAGCACCACCATGCTGTATTTTGGGATCCTGTTGATATCGGTGTTTGTCCTCCTCTCCTATATCGGCAGGGCAACGGTGTACGGCGTCATCATGGCCACGATGTCCCTGACCGGATCGGTTATGCTCATCTCTATCGTCCTGGCATACTCGATATTCTTTGTAATGATTGCTTCGATGTTGTTGATCCTCTCCATATCCGTACTCGTCTTTGATCTCTATCGTCTCCTGATCGCATCAGATACAGGGTGGTACCTGACATGAAAAAACAAGCAAAGCGGGCTCTCTCGCATAGGAACACGGCACTGGAACTGACTATCTCCCCCCGGGTACCATCGTCCGTCCTTTCGCCGTTTAAGACGGTGCCGAGGGCCGGCAATATCATTCCGACCATCTCTGCCTGTAACCGGTATCTCAAATGCATCCCTCCACAGACGAGGAGTGTATCAATGAATATCCGACTATATGACGGGCAGCAACAGATCTTTAAGACTGATGTTATCGGGGATCCGAAGTCGATCCAAAAACGATTACAAAAAACAGTTGATGAAATACTAAGGTTTAAAGTATAAACAATAGTTTTATATATCCTAAGGAGTAATCAAGATATGTTGTTTTCCAGGAGGTGTACGAATATGAGTATGAAGCTTATCAGAGACAAGCTGAAGACCTGGTCTGACGGACTCTCGGCATATCGCCGCGGAGATATCGGATCCGATTCCATCGGGATTGTAATGATGCTGGTCATGCTTGGTGTCATCGGTTTTGTTGGCCTGATGATTATGGACAAAGTCCAGACCGTATCTGCACTCGACGAAACGTCCGCGTTCTATAACTCGAGCTCAAGCCTGACTGACGCTGTTCAGACAGGGTTCGACCTTGTGCCGATCATCATTATAGTCGCAGTCGCTGCGATCATCCTGACCTACCTCCTCGGATTCTGGGGAAGAACCCAGTGATGCCTTATGACATCACTGAATACCTTTTTGACGATACTCCTCATCTCCCTTGTTCTATGTGTCGGGACCGTTTCGGCCTGGCAGATTACTGAGTATAGTATTGATGCAGCTGCACCGCTCCTGCATATTTCCGGGAAGGCACCGGTTACGGAATCCTTTACCATCACGATCACATCTCCCGATCGTGTGGTGTCCTCGGTGAATGCCCGTGCCGGGGCAGGAGGACGATACACGGCATCTCTTCCGCTGACGACTACCAGGGGAGGTACCTATACGATAGATGTGTATCATCGGCGGCAGATTATCTGCAGCATGGGGATGAAGATCCGCACGGATGAGATCCCTGTTAGTACTGCGCCATCTCCGATATCTACATCATCTACAGAGGTAACTCCTATAGTAACGCCCCAGGCAACACCAACTGAGATCCCAACCCTGACACCAGATCCGACACTAACTCCTGATGCCCCTGCTCAACATGCACAGGAGTCGTCACCGGTACACTACCGCGGGTACGAAATCGTAGATGGCAAAGTTGTTCCCGCGGGGTCCTCCTCTCCGAAAGACGGTACGCCGTTCTGGGTCTGGGTTCTATGCGGGGTTGCTATAGTTGCCGGGGGTGCCTTTATCCTGCTGAAAGAATGACCGCTGTATTATTTTATATAGATATTTTCTTTAAGTCTGCTTTTTCTGTTTGTTGGTTGCTCCTTATGTTCATTATATGGACTGCTTTTCAACAGTGGAGATCAGACCGGAAAACGCCATAAAACCGGTTTTCTCCTGCTCATCTCATCGAGGATCTGATGAGGGTATGGGTGTTTCATCCTGTATACGTAGAGTACCGTAAAATTGCAGATATGGAGCTCTGGTGCAATTGTCGAGAAAAGAAGCGTAATTTGAGGGTATTTTGAGAGGTTTCCAGCGATACGTAGCACAGGGTACGCCATGTACCCCGTACTAGCACAATATTTGATGATCTTATCTCGGTCGCCGCCGGGTGTGCCTCCGGACTCGCTGGGGGGGGCGGGTCTTCCGTGTGTGTGCCTTGACAGTGACAACTGCAGGGCGGTTTCTCGTATAGCTTTTCACTCGCACCCGCTGCTTCCGGCCAGGGACCTTACGCAGATGCGACTTGACACGGGTAGTCATGTGTCTCCACCTCATTCAATAGTGGATTTAATTATTCATAAATGTATCTATAAGCTGATAAAATTAAGATTCATATAATTATTAATCTTGTATTTGAGTTTTGACGCCGGGGAGCTATCGGCTCGGATCATCTTCTTCAGTGAAGAGTATCCTGCCCATGATGGCCATCGTGATAAGAACGATGATACCGATGGCAGGATAGACAGGGGTGTTGAAAAAGGGAACTGGTTGGCCGGCGATGTGTTCCGGGGAGTTCAACATTGTCCAGGCACAGATGCCGGAGAGGATGATCCCGACTGCAAGGCCCGCGATCATGGTAAGGTGAGATTTCTGCATAAAAAGTAGAGGGGGGAGGAGATATCATACCTTCCGGCCCGGTGCGTCCGTCCGGTTCTTCCGGTATTCATAATAGACTCTGCCGGTACGGCTGATCCTTTTTCCTGGTGGCAGAGCCTTTCGAGCACCGTCACTCTTCGGGCACTTGCTTTTTCCGGTCTGCCTGGTTGATTTGGTAAGGACGATGGGGACGCCCTTTGTTTTTGCCATCTTTTTGAGATCCTTGATGGGTTGTTTGGATCGGGTTTTGTCCAGGTATGGTTTTTTGACGGTCTTTCTGGCAGCTGGTTTTTTAGCAGGCTGTTTTTTGGCAGCTGGTTTCCGGGTAGCGGTCTTCTTCGCATATGCTCCGAGGCTGGTCTGCGACGGGGATTTTTTCCGGGTCGTCGGTTTTGATGCGGGCTTCCGAGCTGCAGTCTTCCGGGTAGCGGGTTTTGATGCGGGCTTC
>PWPP01000047.1 GCA_003558625.1 Syntrophomonas sp. | reverse complement strand
CGTCGATACAAACACAGTCACCATCGGTGCGGGTAATGATGCTGACGTTTACGAAGTCGAACAGATCAATACTGATACAACTAAGACGACGACTGAGGCTTTGGATGCTACGCAGACTAATATACCCATTGAAGAGGCTCATGATGTTGACGTTGGAGATCTAATTCTCGTACGCAACACTGAGATCATGAAGGTGACAGCTGTTGCTGCGGAAGAATTGACAGTTATTCGCGGTTGGAGCACGGCTGCTGTTTCTCATACGACCAGTGCTGAAGTATTCAAAGGTGGGGGTTACACAGCAACTCGTATCCCCGTGGGTATGGTTAAGACGACGTTAACTGCCGAAGCATTCATTGACAATTTCGTTAGAACAATGGCTTCTGCTAAGGCTGCGGGGGATGTGAAGAATACCGATCTCACCCTGTATAAGCTTACGGCAGCCTATGCTATTTTGGTTGCTAACGAAGTCGGTGCGAAAAACACGGCGACTACGGAGACTCTTGATAGTACGTCTGTATGGCAGGGTACTACCCTTAAACATGGTAGGGATAGTGGACTTGCCCGGACGATGAGACTTACTCATACTGTAGAAACTGCTGAGGGAACAGCCAACCTCGTTTACATTCCCATTGATGTACAACCCATCAGTTTCGTCACCCAGGTGAAAGATTCTGATGGTGCGGATCAGTTGTGGGAAGGTAACTGTGAATACGAGGAAGGCCCGCCCAAGCGTTTGAAGCTGGACAACGGCGGTACCAACGATTTCTCAGCTGGCGACATTATTACTGTTTGGGTTACTTATTAAATCTAGGAGGTGCGACGAATGGCTACGATGACTCCTGAACAATGGGGGATTCTATTTGAGCCTAAATTGCGTAAGGTTTTCTTCCAGACTTACAAGGAAATTGATGAGCAGTTTAGCAAAGTATTTAAGACTGAAAAGTCCAAGAAGAGGGAAGAGACTGATTTCCATGCTGCTGAATTGGGTATTTGGGATAAGCATGGAGACAGTGTGGATTACGAGGACTTTGAACCGGGTGACGAGGTTACGTACAGGCATGAAACCTTCTCTAAGGGTGTCTTGATTCCCTTTGAGTTGGCAGAAGACGATCAGTACAACGTGATAGGACCTCGGGGTGCTGGTACGAAGAGGACAGAGGCCCTTGCCAGAGGTGCCCGTGCCCGTGTCGAACAGGATTCTGCTGATGTCCTAAACGATGGTTTCACTGTGAATGGTTACGATGGTGTACCTCTGTTCTCTGACGATCATCCGACCATTAAAGGTGATAACCAGTCAAATCTAATCACGACAAGGTTCAGTGAGGACGCTCTCAAAGAAGCTCGTTTGAAGATGCGTAAACAGCTGACCGAGGCCGAGTTGAAGATGTCGGCGATTGGTAAGAAGCTTGTTGTTCCTGCTGACGGTGAGTATGATGCTCTCGTCGTCACGCAGACTACTGCGAAGACTGGTTCAGATCATAATGACAAGAATGTCGTCGGAGGTATGATCGATAGCGTGGTTGTCATGGACTATCTTGACAACGGTGCTGGAACCGACGATTACAAGTGGTTCCTCATGGACCCGAATCTTCATGAGTTGACCTTCTTCTGGAGGGTTAAGCCGGAGTTCTTCAATGATAAGTCTATTGATCGATTTATCCTGAAGTACACCGGGCGTATGAGGTTCAGCGTCGGTTACTCTAACTGGCGCGGAATTGTAGGCAGTAACGCGACTGTGTAAGGGGGCTAACTAAGTGCGGGGGTATTCTTTAGATTCTAAAACCAACATGTTCCGTAACGATCTCATTGACGTACTGACTGAGATTCGTGACTTACTTGCTGAGAAAGGTGCTCCCGCACCTTCTCTTGACGATTACCACGTGGGAGGCCCTTGGTATGACTTCCCGTGGCACGACAGAAAAGTGAAGGGTAAGAAACAGGCATTGGAGGTGCTAGAACGTGGACCTGCTGGATCTTATGAGTTCACTGAATGATCTGATCGATTATGAGTATGAGCTGACAGAGAGTGGTAACATTCCCCCCAGTGTCCTACGTTGGTTCAATGCTTGTTCTAATGATCTGACTGATGCTGCTCGGTATCCGGGGAGAGCTACGTTATCTCTTACATCTGATTTGGAGGAGGTATCTCTTCCTACAGAGTTTTACAAACCTATTCCAGAAGGTTTTGTGCATCTAAATGGTGAGGCTCTACCTGAATTAGACCTACGTCAGAACACTCGGTATGGCTTCCGTAGGTGGGGAAGAATTCTTTACTTGCAGGGTTTGCCTGATACAGGTACGGTTTCTATTTATTATTACAAACGCCTTCCAACATTTACAGGAGATCCTACAGAGGAGCCTGTTATCGTGGATCGGTTTCACGAAGCTTACGCTCTGTTTGCTGCAATGCGGTTTATGCAATTTGAGCGGGATGAGATGAATTCTAAGGCCGACTTCCACGGTGAGTATGAGATGATGAAGAGGAATCTTGATATTTACACAATGTCGATGGATACAGCTCCCTATCCTGCCGTAAAAGATGCGGACATGAGGAGGTATGAGAGCAATGAGTGGAAATAAAACAGACTATCTACGAGACGCTTTACTGAACCATGTACTTCGCAACACATCTTACACCTCTCCTACTACTCTTTATCTCGGAATATTTATTGGGGAAGTTGAGCTGTCGGAAGGTGGGTATATCCGGCAGGAGATTACTTTTGATGCACCTAATGAGGGAGTATGTGTGAACAGTGATGTGATCTTATTTCCAGAAGCGACAGATGACTGGGGAACAGTTGATGGTGGTAAGATATTTGACCAAGAAACCCTTGGTAATGCCCTGTATTCGGCTGACCTTGGAAGTCCAAAGCCTATAGGTGAGAATGACCAGTTGCGGTTCAAAGCAGGAGAAGTTACGGTACAGGAGCAATAATCATGTTCGGATCGGCTACCTTTGGGGAGACGACTTTTGGTGGTGTAGGTATTGTATTCGTTGAAGGTTCACTATCGTTTTCAGGCTCTGGTACTCTGACTCTGGCACCCTCAGTAATATATGGAAGTAGCGTGGGGTTTTCCGGGACTTCTGTGTTTACTCTTTCTCCCGGAACAGTAATAGATAATTCTACTTCGTTTGAGGGTATCGGTGCATTTGTTATTGATCCTTCTGCAATTTTTGGAGGATCAATTCAATTTGAAGGTTCGTCATACGTCTGGTTAAATCCTTCAGCTGTTCATAGTGGAATACTGGCCTTTTTAGGCACATCTGAATTTATGCTTTACCCTCTGGTAGTTGGATGGAAAGATCCTTCCTCTGTAGTTAAACAGTGGGAAGAACTTGAAGATCCTGTTGATGGATGGATCATTCTTGGTGTTAGTAAAACGGAGTGGGAAGAGGAAGGGGGACAATAGTGACCAGATTAGCTGCCGAAAACTTTGCGGAAACAAAACTTGTTAGTAACATGACAGATAGTGACACGGTTGCTGTGGTAGAAAGTACAGTGAAGTTTCCTTTACCTCCTTTTCGGATAGTTATTGACGAGGAAGTCATGGAAGTGACCGATGTAAATTCAGATCCTGATTCCTTTACAGTTGCCCGACCTGTAGAGAGCACTGAAGCCGTAGAGCATGATGAGGGATCTATTGTCCGTAATAGCTTTACTGCTGGAATGTATTACAATCTTGCTGACAATGCTGACCTTACTACTCACACAGATGCTACTGCTCCTCACTCCGGGCATGAAGCTACAGCCAACAAGGGCGAGGCCGACGGCTATGCTCCTCTTGATAGTGAGGGTATTTTGCCGTGGGATCACTCACCGATCACCGAAGATGCGTGGGACAACATTGCTGGCGTGACGTATTACACCGATGTCGAACCGACAGAACACTCGGACGGCGATCTCTGGTACTCTCCGTCTTCCGGGTTGTTGAAAATATCCGAAGACGGCGTATGGATCAGCCAAACTGGTCGGATTCCGATCGTAGCAAGTGCGCCAACATTCTCAGAGGGTCGCTTCAAACTCGGGCCATCCGAATACTACAGAGGCGGGGAACGCGGTACTGTTGATGCTCTGCATTTGTATGCTTCGGACGGAGAGAGTGTAGAAGTCCTGTTCGGTGACTTCACGTTGGTGGATGCGCCGAATTACTATGCGTCGGAACCCAACTGGGATTACTCTTTCCTGTCTTTTGGAGACGGGCAACGGCACTATGACTTTGGCAACGACTACATCGAGCTTTCGTATAGCCGGACTAACGGTGCCGGGTACGGCACATTAAGAACGGACTTCAACGTGCCTTTGCATGTCTTTGACGAGGCGCACATCACATGGAGTAACGTCGGCGACGACCATTGGGCTAACCTCTCACGCTTCTACTTGGAGGGTGACATAGTGGTCGAACGGGAGGAACCCTTCTCAATGGTGACAGATACAGTCAGTCTTGCAGATGTGCACAAT
>PWPP01000124.1 GCA_003558625.1 Syntrophomonas sp. | reverse complement strand
TTTATTTTTTAACTCAACAATGAGTTGGTCTCGCAGCGTCTTATCAAATGTTTTGATACAGGAGTTTTCCATTCCATGGTGTTCTAAAAACTTCTTCATGACGAACTCTGCTCGTTCTTTTTCTCTTGCTTTCATGTTATCCTCCATTATATCAATTATTTGATCTTCCTTGCCTGAGTTGGAGAAATCTTTGAAGATTTCCACAGCGGCCAATAGATCCTGATCAAACAAACCCAATATCTTTTTCTTGTTTACCAGTCTCCTGACCGGTACTTTGGATGCGAATTCCCCATAACTGCTCCAGTAATATTCCTCAGGATGTTGAACCAAGCCGGCTTTCACCGGATTATTATGCACATACCTAATGGCCGCCAATAGATAATCATCTTTTTCAATCCCCTCACTTCTGAAGCGATCTTGAAATAAATGACCCACCCGGCTATATTTTTTGTTAAAAAACTGGGCGTAGGAAATGTTGATTCTTTGCATGATTCTAGAAATATTTTCTTCTCCAATATCAAGAATCAAATGGACATGGTTTGACATTAAACAATAGGCCAGATATGAGTAGGTTTTCTCTGATTGCTTCGCTTTTAAGATATCCAAAAATCTTTCTCTGTCATTATTATTATGGAAGATCTCTTTTTTTTCATTTCCCCTGACAATTATATGGTATATTTTACTGTCGCTTAATTTTCGTTCCCCGCGTGGCATTTCTACCTCCCCTTTTTTGTATCATTTTACCAGTATTTGGTTATAATGTGTTTTGTTTTTAATGGCAGGCTTTTTATCCAGCTAGGGTTCTCCCGAATACAATGACACCGAAAATAATGTTAAAAACAAAAAGCAATCTCCTCTGAAGAAAGATATGATGCAACTCTGACATCCAATTTCGCTAAAGAACATAAACTCCGGGTAGGTCTTGGCAACAAAAAAAAACCATAAAAAAGTGAGTCAAACAGAACCGTCCCTTTTGACTCACTTTTACTTGTCAGTTTTTATCTTGCGTGCGCAGTACATGTTACTCGGCCTGCATCAGTTGGGGCTGTGTTGGATAAAGTACCAGCTGCCGGGCATGTGGGTAATGCTCCATCATCAAAGTAATCATCAGGCCAAGTGCCCTGTTCTCCACCAGTCTGCATGTTGAATATTTGCTTTGATCCATCAATTATGCGTTGATTTGCAAAACATGCACTTTCCTGAGCCCGTGCCTGCACACCATTATAAATCGGAATTGCAATGGCTACCAGGATCCCTATGATTACTACGACTACCATTAATTCAACCAGGGTGAAACCTCTTTTGTTTCTTAGGTTTTTAGAGATTTTTTGTATTGACATTGTTTCACCTCCTTTCGTTATCTTATGTGGTATTTTTTGCCTTTCTTGGATTATGAGTATTATATCAGCATTCTTAATCGTTTTGTCGCTATTTTCTTAATTTTTTTGTTTTTTCCCAATAGTCTTGTTTTTTCTATTTATTAATTCATTTTCGTCCTTTTGGCCGGACTGGATATCAGTTTTCTGTTTTTAGGTCACCACCCGAAAAACTTCTTCCAGGGTGGTTTCTCCATTTCGAGCTTTGATCAAGGCATTCTGGAAGAAAGTGACCATGCCCTGCTCCACAGCGACCTTTTTTATTTCTTGGGTAGAGCGCCTTTCCAGAATTAGGCGCTGAATGGTTTCATTGATCACCATAATCTCATATACTCCCACCCGCCCCCGGTAACCGGTATTGCTGCATCTCATGCAACTTCCGGCCCGGAAGAGGATGATGGTTTTTTCTGCTCCGGTAAAGGGAAAAGCAGGTACATCCCGTTCCAAATCCGGACGCTGTATTTCATAGGGGATCTTACAGTGGGGACAAAGTACCCGCATTAGCCGCTGCCCAATACTCGCTACCAGGGCCGAAGCAGTGAGGTAGGTTTCAATGCCCATATCCCCCAGCCGGGTCACCGCCCCGGCGGCATCATTGGTATGCAAAGTGGAAAGTACAAGGTGCCCTGTCAGGGCTGACTCCACCGCGATGCGGGCGGTCTCATGGTCTCGGATTTCTCCTACCATGACTATATCGGGATCGTTACGCAAGATGGCACGCAGACCGGTGGCAAAGGTCAGTCCGGCCCGGGGATTGATCTGGACCTGGTTGATGCCGTCAATGCGATATTCAATGGGATCTTCTACGGTAATGATGTGTTTTTCCACACTGTTCAGCTGGCTTAAGGCTGCATAAAGGGTGGTGGATTTGCCGCTTCCAGTAGGCCCCGTTATCAATATAAAGCCATAGGGCCGCTTGATAACCTGTTTCATTTTTTCCAAATCCTGCAATGGAATGTTCAGCTGGTCCAGGGAAAACAATTGGGAACTGCGGTCTAACAGGCGCAAAGTCAGTTTCTCCCCGTGCGCTGCCGGGAGTGATGCAACCCGGACATCGATGGTTTTCCCCTCGACTTTGATAGACATACGCCCGTCCTGAGGGATGCGCCGTTCAGCTATGTCCAGATGGGACAATATTTTTATGCGGGATACCAGGGACGAAAAAAGCTTGCGCGGGGGACGCATGACTTCGTGCAGGACCCCGTCAATACGATAACGGACCCGCATCCCCTTTTCCTGCCCTTCGATATGAATATCACTGGCCCGGGATGAAACGGCCTGGTAAAAAATCAAGTTGGTCATTTTCACCGCGGGCTGTAAAACGGCATCTCCAGCTACTTGCGGGGCTCCAATCTCTTCCTGATCTTCCTGGTCCTCTTCCGGGTGTTCCACGTCGGAACTTACCCGGTTGACCTGTTCGATAGAAGCACGGAGTTCGGAGTCAGCCACCATAACAGGCTTGATATCCCACCCGGTCAGGAGACGCAGGTCATCCATGGCAATTACGTCCTGTGGATACATCATGGCCACCAATAGACGCCCCTCATCAAAGCCTATAGGCAAAGCTTGGTAGCGCCGCACCACTTCAGCCGGCACCAGGCTGAGTGCGTTTTCATCAATCGGATAATTATCCAAAGAAATGTACTCCACCCCGGCATTACGTGCCACCACTTGGCCGATCTGATCTTCGGTAACATAGCCCAGATCGATTAGAATTTCTCCCAGGAGACCTCTTTTTCCTTTTTTGAAGTCTTCACTCTGGTAGGCCAGGGCTTCTTTTAGCTGCTTTAGATCTATAATCTCAGCTTCTATCAAGAGAGTTTCCAGGTGATTATACTGAGTATATTCAACAGACACCATCAGCACCTCTTTCTACAGCATTCACTAGGATGATAATCTTTTTGGCAGGTCCGGGGACGCCTTTGGATCCCATTTTTGGGCAGATTTTACATTGCTCCTGAATAGAAAGAGAAAATCAAATCCATACACCCTGGAAGTTCTTTGCGGATATAATGCTCATCTCATGTCTTCAATGATTCTCTTCATGTCCTGCAGCCTTTTTACTGCCCCGGGAGTGGTATCGACCCATAGAATATACTGCTCCCCCAAGCGGCTGATCTGCATACTCCCAGCCGATACACCGGTTAGGCGGCTGAGGACATCACGGTATTGACTGCATTCTTCCTGGCTTCCTCGGTGCAGGGGGGCTCTGATATTACCCCGGCTGCTGTCCAGGGAGCTAATGATTTCCCGGACCTCGTTTTCAAAAAAGGCGGGACATACCAGTACGATTTCCCGGCGCATGGGATCCTGGTCCGCTTCGGTGATAATGCGCACCTGTTCCCCGGCCTCGGCGAATATTTCCAGGGCTGTTTCCAGGCCTCTTCTAGCCTCATCCACACTGATATTGTTTAGCTGGTAGGAAATTATGCTGGCTTCCCGGGCTTCCTGGCGGTCAAAATCACGGGCCAGCTGGCTAATCTGAGTCCAATTGGGAAAATGCTGCTGATCGAAAACGATAATCTGGTTGCTTAATACTACGTAATGCTCCAGTTTAATCCCGGCCCGGCTTAATAATTGCAACATCCTTTGGGCATTAATCTGAGTCGGAGTCAAGACTTTGAAATCCAGAGACTGACTACTGCAGGCATGGTCCACGGCAAAGAGGATTTCACGGGTTTTCTGCATCCCGGCAGCACTACCCTGGGCCCAGAAAACAAACGGATTGGCTCTGGTGGTCAGCAGGCTCACAGGCACATCCAGAGTTTCAATAAGCCCCCGGGCTTCATCCACGGTGATGAAAAAGGTATCAAAACGGGTCAGAAGCATCTCATGAAAAAAATGTTCTCCCAGGTCTGCAGCCGGGCCCACCACGATGATGGTGCCTTTACGGATATAGGAAAGGCCATGGCTCTGTACGATCAGCCCCAGGGCCCTTTCGGGATCAATTTTCTGTCCTTTAAAGGTAACTTTTATGTCAGTATCTTCTCCGGTATAAATCACGGTTGCCCCCAGTTTGTAGCCCAGGGCGGTTAACACATCCCGCAGGTCGGCCCCGCGCAAATCAAAATCCAGGGGAGCGGT
>PWPP01000007.1 GCA_003558625.1 Syntrophomonas sp. | reverse complement strand
TTTGATGACCTGCACCTCTGTGCTCTGAACCGTTAGCTGGTTTAAGGTTTCGTTCATCTGTTCCATCATGCTATGAAATGATTTAACATCCTCTTTGATGACCTGCACCTCTGTGCTCTGAACCGTTAGCTGGTTTAAGGTTTCGTTCATCTGTTCCATCATGCTATGAAATGATTTAACATCCTCTTTGATGACCTGCACCTCTTCTTTAAAAGCTACCTGGAAATCGATCGATTTAATTAAGCTGGTAGAGATGCTGCTAAGGTTGTCCGAAAATTGAAAATCAATATTATCTACTTTTTCTTCCAGTGCTATGATCAGCTCCGCCAGGCGGGCAATATCCTTTTTTGATGGAATTGGATTGTTTTCAAAATATTGATCCATGAGCTGTTGATTCACTTTTTCATACGCCAGATACTGTTCCCGCATCTGGTTGATCGCCTGGACAAAACCCTGGGAGGTGATGGTTTCTTTCAAGGTATTGGCCCAATTCTCTTCCGCTTTAAAATACATGTCCTTCCATAACTCCACAAAGTCAGGAAATTTCATCATTTCCTCCATTATGTCCTGGCCGATTTCTTTTTTGCTCCCCTCAGACATATCTACACTCCTTTCGAACCCCTGTAGTCATTCATGCTTGAACCAGATTTATTTCTATAATAAAGTTAATTCTGTCTATCCTCATTTCTGCTCCAGGATATTTTTATCGAGTTTCCGGCTTAGCTCATCAATCTTCTGGGCTAACCGGTCTACATCACTCTCAAAGGATAAATTGGTGCTTTGATAATTAGAAGCTACGGCTTCTTCAATCATTCTTTGCATCTGGGTTTGGTTGGTGCGGAATTGTCTTGTGGTCTCTTCCAGCATTTTCATGCTTTCATCCCGGTTCGTTCTGCCGAATTCAATAAAATTTTTAGCCATGTTTTCGTACTGGGCCTGGGTCCAGGAAAAACTGCCCAATGCCAGAAACCAGGCTTCCCACATCTGATCCATATAATTATTCATAATTTCAAAATTTTTAACTAGGGCCTCATTAAAATTTAACCCGAAAAACATATACGGCACTTCCTTCCTCTAAAGATTATACCTGCATCAATACTGCAAGCCTGATTGGATTAGGTTTATTTTTTATTATATAGCTTTATTATAAACAAAAAAATGCTTATATTTCAAAAAACCTTAACTTTTACCTAACTTTTACATGTTTTTTTCAACCGGGTCGGCTCATATTTTTCCGGATCGCCAAGTTCCCCCCCGCCCCCGGATGGTTTGTTGGTCTAAATACGATATGCATCAATCGTTTTGCAAGATAGCAATATGCCTCCTTTTTTTTGTGCCCGGCATGATATAATCATGGTTATGGTATTAGTGCATAGAGTCGTTATCGTTGCATCCATGCTCTAGCCCGGGAACATTTTTACTCTCCGGGCTGGTCTTTTTTCATGCTCACGGGACAGGATTTTATGCAATGAAAACAATAGTATTGAAAACCAATCGATGCAGCCTGATACAAACGTAAAAACTCTTCCCCCCGGAACATCTTCTTTTGTTCTTCCCCGTTACTTTTGATAAAACGGTTCCAAAATTTCATGCTGCCCCCTATGCCATAGGGCTGTGAATGCTGCAGGCATTTTAACACATCGGTTTTTCCTTCCTGATCCAGCGCGCCGGCCGGACAGTTGTCTACACAGATATCACACCCGGTACATAAATCTTCCTCCAGCATGGGATCCGCAGGCAAATCCAAATCAGTCATCACCGCGGTAAAAAGAACCCTGGTACCCAGCCGGGGGTGGATCACCAGGTTATGGCGACCCATGACTCCCAGACCTGCCGCCACTGCTGCATGGCGCAGGGACAACTCCCCTACGGCCCCCATGGTTTTGCTGTTCATATCCAGGGGATAAGAAAAAGAGACGGTCATCGCCCGTGCATACCATTCTTTCTCTAGATAACGTGCCAGCTTGTAATTGCAAGAGCGGGAGAATTCCATCATATCCATTCTCCCGTTCATGGCTAAATAGACGCTGGGACTATCACAGCTGGATAGTTCTCTATAGGCCAACACGATGATGCTTTTAGCTTCGGGAAATAATTCCTTTAGATCCGGGGATAAGGGGCTGTGATAGCAAGGGGTGGTGGTAACCCCCACATCATCCACTCCCATATCCAATACAAACTGCTTTATGGTATCTTTCATGGTATTTCCCCTTTTTTTTATAAAACTTCATTCCTTTTGCGATGAGGTAGACTTGGGCTGGAAAGATCTTTTCACTGTATTTTAAGCATAGATCCCCGTGGTTGGCAACTAGATCATAATGCCCTGGCGTATGATGGGGGTTGCTCCTCTAACATAATTTAATAATAAGGGCCGGGTTTCCGGTTCAATAACCTTAAATCCGACCCTCTTGCTCAACTGTTAAACCCGCTGGCATCCCAATAAGCATCTTCTCCATGCAAAACTAGATCCAAACCCGTTTCTTCCTCTTCTTCCGTTACCCGCAAGGACATAAATAAACTCATGCTTTTTAGAATGATATACGTCATGATCGCCACAAAAACAATGGTAGCAGCTACAGCCAGGGTTTGGGTAATGAGGAGTCCCGGATTACCATACAATAGACCATTGGCCCCATCGGGGTTGACCGCCAGGGAAGCAAAGATCCCGGTTGCCAAAGCCCCTACGATACCGCCTACACCATGAATACCGAATACGTCCAGGGTATCATCATATCCAATTTTGTGTTTTACCGTACTTACAAAGTAATAACAAATGGGTCCAACAATCAAACCCATGAATATGGCACTGAGGGGGGTTACAAAACCAGCTGCCGGGGTAATGCAAACCAAGCCGGCGATAATTCCGCTGGCTGCTCCAAGTGCAGTGGGCTTCCCGTGGTGATACCATTCCGCCAGGATCCAAGATAAAAGAGCACTGCCGGCACATACTACCGTTACCAGAAGTGCGGTAACAGCAATCCCGTCTGCAGCCAGAGCACTGCCGGCATTAAAGCCGATCCAGCCAAACCACAACAAGGATGCTCCCAAAAGGGTCAGGGGCAGGTTATGAGGAACAATACCTTCTTTGCTGTTATCCTTCCCTTTTCTTTTCCCCAAAACCATGGCTCCAACCAAACCGGCGATACCGGAACTAATATGAACCACGGTTCCCCCGGCAAAATCCAAGGCTCCCATGCGTTCAATCCAACCACCAACTCCCCAGACCCAGTGACATAAAGGATCATAGACGATGGTCGTCCATATCAAGACAAAAACTAGAAAAGCCGCAAAGCGCATCCGTTCAGCAAAAGCCCCGGCAATCAGGGCGGCAGTCAGGATGGCAAACATCATCTGAAAGGCTACAAAAAGCTGGTGGGGAATGGTTCCACTCGCCTCCAAACCTACATTTTTAAGCCCCATATACTCTAAGTTTCCGATCACCCCCCCGATATCAGGACCAAAAGACAGGGAATAGCCTATAATAATCCATTGGATGGCCACCACTCCCATAATAACCAGGCACTGCATAAATATGCTTAATACATTCTTTCTGCGTACCATGCCGCCATAAAAGAAGGCCAGAGCCGGAGTCATTAGCAAAACCAGAGCCGTACACATAATAATGAACGTAGTATCTGCACTGCTAATAGCTCCGTTCTCCCCGGCTGCCCAGGCAGAACCCGGAGTCATCAGCAAAAGCAGAGGACTAAAAACCAGAATCATGATGATTTTTCTTGCTAACATCTTTATCTCCTCTTTTCCTTGTGTAATCATTGGGAACCAAAAACAAAAAAGCCGCCCTCAGGTAACCGAAATATCATTACCTGTTATGAGCGCCTTTACTCCATGGGTAAATTAAGCCTTTTTTCTGCCTTTTGTCTGAGTCTGTGCTTTCATTCGTTTTGATCCCGCCTATGTTTGCGGTCTCTACATCTACTTCCTTAAATCGCCGGATCACCACTTTCCCCGGTTCGGATACGGATAATTTTTTCTACGGGATAAATGAATATTTTCCCATCTCCGGCTTTACCGGTTTTGCATACTTCAATAATGGTACCGATGATTTTATCTACCCGTTCATCAGCACAGACAATCTCAATTTTCATTTTTTCCAAAAGGTCTTTAAAATGGGCCTGACCACGGTAATACTGGGTCTGACCTTTTTGCATACCTCTCCCCATGACCTCATAAACCGTCATGCCCCGTACATCTATGGCATCCAGGGCTTCCTTTAGCGGTTCCAGTTTGGTTGGTCGGATGACCGCCTCGATTTTCTTCATTCTCATCTCCCCCTTTTATTGATGGTGGTCGCCAATGCTCTAATATATGTCACAAAAAAAGGCGCTATTCCCGCTCCCGCTCTTACCTCGGGACGAAAACCAGCACCTTTGCTTCATGTTTTTGATATATCCTAAGTTTATATCTTAATGGATCCGGCAGCAATAGCTATAGAGCAGAAATATTGTATACTTATGCATAGGCTTTAACTTGCTCTGGTTTCACCCTCGATCCCTTTTCCCCTTTATTTAAGAACACCGTGAATTCAGATTATAGGCCGGGGCCCGGAGAAAACTTTGCGGTCATGTGTATGAATTCATCAAATATAAACTCGGTATCCTGGGGTCCCGGCGCTGCCTCGGGATGAAACTGGACCGAGAATGCGGGTTGGCTGTGGTGATACAAGCCCTCAATAGTGCTGTCATTTAAGTTAGTAAAACTGGCTGCCAGCCCGGTTCCCTCCAGGGATGCCGGTTCTATAGCAAAGCTGTGATTTTGAGAGGTGATAAAGCATTTGCCATTGCGTAAATCCTTGACAGTATGATTTGCTCCCCGGTGCCCGAATTTCATTTTAAAAGTAGAAGCCCCGGAGGCCAGGGCCAAAAGCTGATGACCCATGCAGATTCCCAGAAGGGGAACGCGGCCTATGATTTTTTTTATTTCCCGGATCAATCCGGTATATATCTCGGGATTGCCGGGACCATTTGTCAACACCACCCCATCCGGCTCCAGGGCCATAATGCTTTCTGCTTCGGTTGAAGCCGGAACGGCAATCACCTGGCATTTTCTTCGGGTCAAGGCTGCAATAATGTGTTTCTTGCTGCCGAAATCCCATAATACGATACGAGTCTTGCCTTCACCATATACGGCTGTCTCTTTGCAGCTTACCCGGCTTACCAGATCCGTTTCAATCAGGGCCCGCCCTGCGGCTGCTTTTTTCAGCAGTTCATCCAACGGTTCAGGCTGATGGGTGATAACCGCTCCCATGGTACCTTCCACGCGCAGGATCCGCGTCAGCTTTCGGGTATCGATTCCCGCTAAACAATTCAGGCTGTATTTCTCCATGAATTCTTCAAAATTCCAGCGGCTCTGATAATGTCCGTTTAAGTCGGCCTTTTCTTTTACCACCAGGCCCTGCAGATGTGGCTTTTCTGATTCAAAGCCGTAATCCCCGAACCCATAATTACCGATGCTGGGATAAGTAAATACCAGGATTTGCCCGGCATATGAGGGATCGGTCATGGCTTCCTGGTATCCATTCATACCGGTATTAAAGACAAGCTCCCCGGCTTGGGCTTCGCCCCGATAACCCAGTAATTCCCCGGTAAATACCGTTCCGTTTTCTAATACCAGATACCCCTTTTGCATAAGCGCTCCTCCTAACCTACCTTTTATACTCCGACATAAAGCTTTTTATAAGGTCTGGCACCTGTTCCCACAATTTTGAAATATTCCTCCGGCCGGACCGGTCCCGGATTGCGGTCAAAATATTTACTGAAGCGGCCGATATAATGATTGAGCTCTTCTGCTTCTGCATTTTGAACGGGCACTATCCGAGCCTTGATTTTTTTGCGCTGCTTTTCTATATCACCTCGGACATATATGGCTCCGCCATGCATCCCGCTGCCGGTATAATTCCCCAGGCAGTTTTCCCGGCCCTCCAGGTTGAGAAGAATAATCAGGCCTCCGGCCATGTATTCTCCCAGGAAATTTCCAGCCCCGCCTCCGATCACTATAATCGGGCGATCGTCTCCGTACTCTTTCATATGGATCCCGGCGCGGTATCCGACATCATCCCGGATATATATTTCCCCACCCCTCATGCCGTAACCCAGGGTGTCACCTGCACTACCGTGAACCACCAGGGTTCCTTCATTCATAGTATTGGCCCCTCCATCCTGGATGTTGCCATAAACCGTGATGTGCAGACCGTTCATGAATACTGCCAGATCATTGCCGGGAACTCCGTGAATGATGATCTCCTGGTTTCCCTCCAGGGCATCTCCAATATAGCGCTGTCCGTTGACGTTATCAAGGATCAGCTTTGTTGTGCCGCCATTCATGCCGCTGATAATCTCTTGATTTAATGTTTTATAATGTTTGCCTGTAGCATCAATTCTGCTTTCCATTTATAGCACCTCCTCAATATACTCCTCAGGAAGGTATTTTAAGCCAAAGTCGCTTGACAGCAGGTGCTGCCGGTAAGAACTGATATCTGCTTTTTTGGTCATCAGACCCCGGTACATTCCTGCCCGGCTTATATCTCCGACAAAGATTAATCCGTGTATACGGTTCTCTTTGAGGATCAATTTTTGATATATTTTTCCCGGCCCTGTTTTGCTTAAAGGGGTAAAATCATCGCCCACCTCAGTGCTCAAACCGGCGGTGGCAATGTTTAATCCCAACAGGGGAATGGAGTTAAAAGCCATAATCCCGCTGCTCTCCTTTTTTTGCCCGGCCATGTTCAATCCTGCAATCCTCCCCTGACGATACGCCCCTGATAAGATGGGCACCGGGCGACTAACCTCTGCCATCATATCAAAACCCTGAGCCACATCCCCCGCAGCAAAGATACCGGGGATGGAGGTTTGCATATAATTATCAACCAATATCCCTAAATCCGTTTTCAAACCCCCGGCAACCGTGGGGGGGTATGCAGCCCTGACCCCAGCGGCCAGAAGCACCATATCACATGCAACAACAGTATGATCTTCTAATATCAGACCCTCTATGCCCCGGGCACCTGTTTCCAGTTGTATCACCGGCCGGGAGAAGTAAAATTCAATCCCCTGCTCCACCAGATGCTCATGGACTAAGGCAGCTCCTTCCCGGTCCATAATAGACCCCAAAAGATACGGTCCTGCTTCAATTACTATGACATGTTGCTTTCTAAGGACCATGCTTTCTGCTGCTTTCAATCCGATTAATCCTCCCCCGATAATAGCAATCTTTCGGGGTCGTTCCTCCTCCAAGGAACGGCTCAAGTTCAAGACATCATCCAGGCAATAAAACTGGTGCAGGTTGAGATAATCTCCCCGAAAAACGGGGGGAACTATTGGACTCCCCCCCGTTGCAATCAGCAACCGCTCATAGGAAAGATCCACATCTTCCGGTTCCAGGTGTACCGTTTTTGTCTCCGGATTTATGGAGGTGACTTCCTGTCCGAGATAGGTTTTTACCCGGTTCCGGGCATAAAAGTCTGCAGGCCGGTAGTCCATATTTTCCCGGCTGACCTTGCCTGCCAGATAATAGGATATTAAAGGTTTAGAGTAGGTATGATGTGTTTCCCTGGAGATAAGCACAATCTCCCCCTGGCTGTCTACTTCCCGGATTCCTTCTACCCCTGCTATGGCCGCAGTGGAATTGCCTATGATTACATAATTCATAATGTTTCCCCCTCCTCTACCCAAATCAGGGCTTCATTGGGACAGTAGGTTACACAGGTTGGGCTTTCAGCCAGCTGGTAACAAAGGTCACATTTTAACAACACCTTTCTGCCCCCCATGTCGCTTTCTTTAATCAGCCCATAAGGACAGGCAATAACGCAGGTAGAACACTGGACACACCGTTCTTCATCCAACAGCACAATTCCGTCCCGGTTCCGGTACATGGCCCCGGTTATGCAGGCTGCAATACAGGGAGCATCCTTGCAATGACGGCACTGGATCCCCCCACTCCATTGTTCTGATTTCTCAAGAAATACTCGCGAGACCGGCTTCTGGGGAGACAGTTTGAACGCTTTCAGCACACTGTCGGGATAACGAGAGTGAACGGTGGCACAATATACTTCACATAACCCGCAAGCCACACAGTATTCCTTGATAGCAACTACTTTCTTCATCTTCTTTCACCCCTATTCCCCGGCTGCTTTAATGCCCAGAATTTCTAGTTCTTTGGCATTAAGCCCCACACCTCTTAACATCAGGCGATTGCCTCTCAGGCTTTCAATGGCATTAATGCCCATACCACCGAGCATCTCTTTCATTTCATGTTCCCAGGAACGAACCAGATTAACCAGCCGCTCCCTGCCTATTTTGGGGTTTACCCGGCGGACCAGGTCTGGCTGCTGGGTGGCAATTCCCCAGTTGCATTTACCGGTATAGCACTTCTGGCACATGTGACAACCCAATGCAATCAGTGCGGCTGTCCCTATATAAATGGCATCGGCCCCCAGGGCTATCGCTTTTATAATATCGGCGCTGTTTCTTATGCCCCCAGCAATTACCAGGGATACTTCATTTCTGATGCCTTCTTCCCGCAGGCGTTGGTCTACAGCTGCCAGGGCAAATTCTGCCGGAAGCCCTACGTTATCCCTTATTCTGAGGGGAGCGGCCCCGGTTCCACCCCTAAACCCATCCAGAACAATAATATCGGCTCCGGCCCGGGCAATCCCGGATGCAATGGCCGCGATGTTATGCACGGCCGCTACTTTTACCCCGACCACACGCTCATAGGCCGTAGCTTCTTTCAGGGAGTAGATAAGCTGGCGTAAATCTTCTATGGAATAAATATCATGATGGGGAGCGGGAGAAATTGCATCCGATCCATAAGGAATTCTCCGAGTGCGGGATACATCTTCTTCCACTTTTTCCCCGGGCAGGTGCCCGCCAATTCCAGGCTTGGCTCCCTGACCGATTTTTATCTCTATACCCCCTGCCCGTTTGAGCATGCTCGCATTGATCCCGAAGCGACCTGAGGCTACCTGGACAATGGTCTTTGGACTGTAAGAAAAAAGATCCTCATGGAGTCCTCCTTCCCCGGCATTCCAGTATATTCCCAGTTCACTGGCTGCTGCAGCCAGGGAACGATGCGTATTGAGGCTGACAGAACCAAAGGACATGGCCGAAAACATCACCGGAACTTCAAGCTGCAGCTGGGGGGGCAATTCTTCCCGGAATGCTGACGGATTTTTCAGTAGGTCCGGCTTTCTTCCCAGGTAGGTTCTTAACTCAATCGGCTCCCGCAAGGGGTCGATGGAAGGATTGGTTACCTGGGATGCGTTTAACAACAGGTGGTCCCAGTAAATGGGATAGGCTTTGTCATTCCCCATTCCAATCAGGAGGGTCCCCCCGGACTCCGCCTGCAGGTATGTCTGTTTGATACTGATCCCATCCCAGTTGGCATTCTTTTTGAAATCCTGCTTCCATTCCTCTATTCTCAAGGCCCGGGTGGGACAATAGACCACACAGCGATGGCAATTGACACAGGCAACATCATTGCTGACTACCTGCTCTAGATCCTGATCCCATATATGGGCTTCGTTGGCACACTGGTTAACACAGACCTGGCATTCTATGCAGCGTTCTTTATCTCTTACTACCAGAAACTCCGGCAGTTTTAAACTTATCGCCATGAATTACACCTCCTCTAGGATCCAGAACATTTTCCGGCAATTTTGCGACCGGATGAGGATGCGGACAACAGATCACTTTTTCCCTCCAGCAACCCTACTACGGCTTCTCCTCCCCGGGGAGCCCAAACCCGGTCCAGGTCTTTGGCCACTGCCCGAATTGCTGCTTCTTCACTGGCAACATATAAGCATTCATCTTTTTCCGCTGCCACCAAGGGACGGAGTTTTATGCGATCATTTAACGCCATCAGGCCATTGCCGCTGGCCAGGATAATGGAAAATGGACCGTTTAACAGGGCACTGGCATAAAGAATGCGCAGGTTTCTAAGCTGTCGGCTCTTAAGCGGGCCAAGATCGTCGAGGTCTTCCCAGAAAGGTGCTGCTACTACTGATACCGCTTCTTCCAGGGATAATCCGATTTTGCGCAGGAGTAAATCAAACAGGTAAATAATGACTTCGGTATCCGTTTGCAAAGTGCACTTGTAATCATACATTTCTACAAACCTGCGGTTGGTGTCATAAGAGGAAATTTCTCCATTATGCACCACAGACCAATCCAGCAGGGTAAAGGGATGTGCTCCACCCCACCAGCCCGGGGTATTGGTGGGGAAACGCCCGTGGGCAGTCCATAAGTAGGCTTTGTACTCATCCAGCCGGTAAAATTCCCCAATGTCTTCCGGATACCCGACTCCTTTAAAGGCCCCCATGTTTTTTCCGCTGGAAGCAACAAAGGCTCCTTCTATCATGGCGTTTATCTGCATCACAAATTGGGCCATAAATTCATCTTCATCCCCTCCCACATCTTCAATCCTTCGGGGAATAGGGCTTAAGAAATACCTCCAGATAATTGGCTGGTTTTCAATCACTTTCACCTTCCGCACCGGAATCCGTTCCGATAAATTTACTTCAAAATTACGGTTTATATAATAATCCGTGTCTTCTTTGGCTTTAATATCATCATAAAAAATATGCATGGCATAACAATCACGATATTCCGGGTATATTCCATAAGCGGCAAAACCGCCTCCCAACCCATTGGACCGTTCTCGCATATTGGCTATAGAATCTACAATATCTATCCCGGAAAAGACTTGTCCTTTCCGATTGATAATGCCGCTGACAGCACAACCCGAGGGGATCCTTATTTTTCCTTCCCTCAACACTCAGCCCACCCCTTTCGGACATTACGGCACAAAAAAACCCTTTAGCGCCCCCAAGGAGCGTAAAGGACTTCTTTGCCCATATTTTTTCTCTTGTTACTGATGCTTCTTTGCATCATCCACATTAATTTTATTAAACATTCCGCTAAAAAACAAGATGCCGCCATGATATATTATGTATACATTTTTCTCCCCCAAGCGGATTAAGAAATCCCTATCCTCAGATGAGCAACATTAAAGCTTTTGAAGGCTATCATGAATACTGCCAGAAGGGCCAACCCTTCTGGCAGTTAATGACGTTCTTACCGGCAGGGCCTGCGCCCCTGTTTAAATACGGGTCAGATATTGGTTCAGTTCCCATGGAGTTACCTGGATGTTATATTCTTTCCATTCTTCCATTCTACCTTCAATGAATTTTTCATATAAATGATCGTTCAGGGCGCTCTTAATTAATGCGTCGCCACTCATTTCCTGCAACGCTTCATACAGGCTGCCGGGAAGACATTGGATGCCCTGGGCCAGGCGTTCTTCTTCTTCCATTTTATAAATGTTTTTATCCACCGGAGGAGGACAGGGGATCTGGTTTAAAATGCCATCCAGTCCCGCTTTCAACATAACCGCAATAGCCAGATAGGGGTTGCAGCTCGGATCCGGGTTTCTTAGTTCGATCCGGGTACTCATGCCCCTTTTGGCCGGAACCCGGATAAGGCAGCTGCGATTGCGCCCGGACCAGGCAACATAGACCGGCGCTTCATAACCAGGCACCAGCCGCTTGTAGGAATTTACCGTCGGATTGGTAATAGCCGACATCGCCCGGGCATGTTTCAAGATCCCTCCCATGTAAAAACGGGCTTCCTGGCTTAAGCCATCGGGATCACTGGCATCATAGAATATGTTTTCTCCATCCTTAAACAGGGATTGGTGGGTATGCATCCCGGAACCATTTACCCCATACAGAGGTTTGGGCATAAATGATGCATGGAGGCCGTGTCTCTGGGCAATAGATCTTACAGTTAATTTGAAAGTCATAATGGCATCGGCAATGTTCAGGGCATCACTATATTTAAAATCAATTTCATGCTGCCCGGGAGCCACTTCATGATGGGATGCCTCGATTTCAAACCCCATTTCCTCCAGGGTCACATCCATATCACGGCGCGCATTTTCCCCCAGATCCATGGGAGCCAGATCAAAATACCCTGCCTCATCATGGGTATTGGTAGTGGCTTTCCCGTTTTCATCCGTCAGAAAGAGAAAAAATTCTGCTTCCGGACCCACATTCATTTTATAACCCATGGCATGGAGTTCTTTTAATACTCTTTTCAAATTGTTTCGGGGGCACCCGGCATAGGGTTCTCCCTCGGGAGTATATACATCACAAATGAAGCGTGCCACTTTGCCTACAGATGATCTCCAGGGAAAGATGACAAAGGTATCGAGATCCGGCACCAAATACATATCAGACTCAGAGATGTCGGCAAAACCGCTGATTGATGACCCGTCAAACATGATTTCCCCATCCAGGGCTTTTTCCAGCTGGCTCACCGGAATCGCCATGTTTTTTAATGTACCCGGCACATCCGTAAACTGAAGGCGGATAAACTTCACGTCTTTTTCTTTCACAATTTCCATAATCCGGTTCTTTTTGCTCTCGTTCATATCATTCACTCCTTTATTTAACTTTCTCACATTAAATTCCTTCATCTTTAAAGATAATGGCCTGGGCCAGTTCTTTCATGGGGATGGATTTGTCCATACTTATTTTTTGCATCCGGCGATACGCTTCGGGTTCGGTCAGGGAAAATTTCTCCATCACAATGCCTTTGGCTTTCTCAATTACTCTGCGACTGGTCAAGTCCTCTTTTAGTCTTTCAACCTCCTGGCGCATAATGGTGATTTTTTTCTGGTAAAGAAGACAAACTTCCACCATCGGCAAGAGGTTCTCCGGGCTAATAGGGCCGGCTATATGGGGATACTCATAATACTGGCTTTTTTTGTAGTAATCACTCAGGATTATGATGCTGCCCAGGTTATCATCCTCGATGATATTGGCTATTTCATATACACTGCCCCCTTCAAGCTCACTGTCCAAAATCACCAAGTCCGGCAGCAACCTTCTTGCTTTTCGGAGCAGATCTGGAATACTGGCAACTTCGGCCTGAACCTGGTATCCTCCCTGGTTTAGTATTTCCTTTAATCTCTGCCTTTTTTTCACATGGCTGTCGGCTATGATAATTTTCGCTCCCGGCATAATTCCTCATCACCTGCCTTAAAAAAAAAGGCATCCAAACTATGACAATATTTTTTCTCATAGTCACGGACGCCTTTATCCCCTAGTTATTTTGTTATTCAATTACAATATTATTTTACAAATTTACCGGCTAAAAAACAAGCGTCTTTAAGCAGGAATATTGTATACTCAAGGCTTGCTTGTCTGACCTGCACCACCATGATAAAGTATAGGTAATGAATTATTTGGGGCAATGAGGTTCCTAACCCTGCGCGGTGTTGGGAACCTTTTTGTTTCTTTAGCAAGAAACCCGACATTTAACACCCCAAAATAGGAGGTACGGATCTATGCATAACATGGATAAATATTCTACCGGTCTGCCCGGATTAGATGAGATATTGGATTATCTGCATCTGGGCGACAATGTAGTCTGGCAATTTAATCATATCGAGGATTATATCCATTTTGTCGCTCCTTTCGTGGACCAGGGCATTAAGGAAGCCCGCAATATCATCTATTTCCGCTTTGGGGAGCATCAGGAAATTGTTGCACCCTGTCCCCAGGTAAAACGTTTCCAGCTGGATGCCGGCATTGGCTTTGAAACCTTTTCTTCCCGCATCTATTCAATTGCTACCGCTGAAGGAACCGGTGCTTATTATGTTTTTGACTGTCTTTCCGATTTGCTTTCTGCCTGGTCCAACGACCTGATGATTGGGAATTTTTTCCGGGTTACCTGTCCCTATTTATTTGAGTTGGATACCATTGCCTATTTTGGTATCCTTAAAGGCCGCAATTCTCACCAAACCCTAAACCGGATCAGGGAGACCACCCAGCTTCTGCTGGATGTTTATCGCTATGAAACCAATCTTTATGTTCATCCCCTGAAGGTGTGGAACCGCTACTCCAAAACCATGTTTTTACCCCACCTGGAATACCACGGTAATTTTCTGCCATTAACCAGCAGCATGGAAACCACCCGCCTTCTTTCTCAGGTTCAGCCCTTTGGTTCGGACAGTGCCGGGTTAAAGCTGGATTATTGGGATAAGGTGTTTCTAAGGGCCCGGGAGAAGTGGGAGGATGCAGCTCAAACGGGTAACGAGGCCAGAGATGTGATGGATCCCCTGATAGACCAATTATGCCGCATGATCATCGGCCGGGAAAAGCGGGTGCTGGATTTGGCCAAAAAATATTTTACCCTTAAGGATCTTCTCGATATCCGGCAAAGGCTAATCGGATCTGGCTATATCGGTGGAAAAGCCGTAGGGATGCTCATTGCACGCAAGATTCTGCTGGCCCGGGAAGAGCAAAAATGGCACGAGATTCTGGAGCCCCACGATTCTTTTTATGTGGGTTCAGATGTATATTATACTTACCTGGTGGAAAAAGATTGCTGGAAACTGCGTATGAAACAAAAAGAAGAGGATCATTACTTCACCGCTGCAGCCGAAATTCAAGAACGTATTTTGGAAGGAGAGCTGCCCGCTTTAATCAAGGAACAATTTCAGCAAATGCTGGAGTACTTTGGACAATCACCTATCATCATCAGGTCAAGCAGTTTGCTGGAAGACGGGTTCGGAAATGCCTTTGCCGGTAAATATGACAGTGTTTTCTGTGTAAACCAGGGCAACCCCCAGGAACGTTACCAGGTCTTCCAGGATGCGGTGAAAACGGTTTTTGCCTCTACCATGAGCCAGGATGCTTTGATTTACCGCTCCCAAAGAGGCCTGGCCCGATGCGATGAACAAATGGCCCTGCTGGTACAGAGAGTTTCCGGCTCTTACCATTCCCGCTATTTCTTCCCTGATCTGGCCGGAGTAGCCATGTCTCACAATCCCTATATCTGGAACCAGGAACTAGATCCCGGAGCGGGAATGGCCAGATTGGTAGTAGGGCTGGGTACCCGGGCTGTCGACCGGGTAGAAGATGATTATCCCCGGGTTTTGGCCCTGGACAAACCGTTGCTGCGCCCTCTATCCACACCCGAAGAAATCAAAAGGTTTTCCCAGCACTGGGTAGATGTCCTGGACACGGTAAAAAATGATATTGATACCGTAAGTGTAGACCAGATCGCACTGCCTTCTAACCGCCCCTCCTGCTGGAATCTCCTGGCGGATTATGACCGGGAAGGCAGCCAGAAGCTGCGGGAGTTGAATTACCCCCATCAGGATATCTGGACTTTGAGTCTTCATAACCTGCTACGGCAAACCCCTCTGGCGGCTCTCCTCAGGAACATGTTAAAAACCATAGAAGATGCCTATGCTTATCCGGTTGATACAGAATTCACCGCCAATTTTACCCCGGAGGGTACTCTGCAGCTTAATCTTCTCCAGTGCCGTCCTCTCCAGACCCATTTGAAATCGATCAAACCACAGGGAACCAGGGAAGTCAAAGAGGAAAATATCTTTCTGGCGACCCGGGGCAATTTCATGGGACCCAGTGTTTATGAAAAAATGCGCTATATTATCTATCTTAGGGCGGAAGACTATTTATCTTTAAATACCCAGGACAAATACCAGGCAGCAAGGATTATCGGAATGCTTAACCGGGTGGTGGGCAACCAAAAAAGCCATCCATCGGTTCTGATCGGGCCGGGGCGCTGGGGGACCAGTACCCCCTCACTGGGAGTACCGGTTTCTTTTGCCGAAATCAGCCATATCAGGCTCTTGGTTGAAGTGGCTTATCAGGAGAAAGGCCTTATGCCGGAACTGTCTTATGGCACCCATTTTTTTCAGGACCTGATCGAAACGGAAATAATATATGCCGCCATCTTTCCGGAGAAGGAAGGGGTCAGATTCAATACCCATTTTCTGGATGCATCCCCTAACCACTTGGGCCAGGAACTACCTCAATGGAAAGAATGGGAAAAGGTAATCAAATGGATCGACTTAGAGCAAAATCATCAGGAATTATACCTGGATATTAATCTGGAGCAGCGTGAACTGAGCCTCTACTATGAGGATGAGCCCGGGGCCAATAGGGGGATCAGGAGACAATCTCAATAGGAAAGGGCAGGTGTTCTAAGATTTGCCTGATTTCCTGGCAGGTATCAGGTGTTACTCTAACGACGACCAGGCCTGCATGGCCATTGACGGTTGATACAATGCCCAAGTGATCATAGCCTTCTATGATTTTGGTCAGCATATCTATATTTTTTAAAGATATTCGCGCGTATATCCGATCAGTTTTTTTCATTACCCACTTTCCTTACTATGGTATACAGGGGCACCGGGGCCTCAGCCGGTAATTTTACCGTCTGCTGGGGATGACGGGCCCGGTCGATGGATAAGCCCTGTTCATCATATAGTTCCGTAATGATTTTGGCTATTATGGTACCGTCAGGCAATAGCAGTTCTATTTTGTCACCACACCCAAAATTTGCCCGCTGTTCGATCACAATCATGTTGGCATCATATCCCCGGACCAAGCCACAAAATTCTGTCCGCTCCCTGCTTGGTTCTTTATTGTCATCCTGCATGATCCCGGCCTCTCCCGTGATAAACCCTGTGGTAAAAGGCCGGGTGGCCACTTTTTTCAGTTGCTGTTGCCAATACTCCAGATTATATTCCCAAAGTTCTTCCCGTATTTCAAAGGTAACATCTATGGCTTGCCGGTAAGTTTGGGCAGTAACCGCTACGTACAAGGGGCTTTTCATTCTGCCTTCGATTTTAAAGGCATCAACCCCGATCTCCACAAGCCGGGGTAGGTAAGCCAGCAAACAAAGATCCCGGGAATTTAAAATATATGTGCCACGAGCGTCTTCTTCCAGACTATAGTATTCTCCGGGACGCTTCTCTTCCATCAGGGTATAGGAATATCGGCAGGGATGGGCACATAAACCCAGGTTGGCACTTCTTCCAGTCATATACTGGGACAACAAACAGCGTCCGGAATATGAAACACACATTGCACCGTGAATAAATACTTCCAGTTCTACCGCAACGTGTTCTTTAATCTGGGCTATTTCGTCCAGGGATAGTTCCCGGGCTAACACAATCCTTTTTACCCCTAAATCCTGGTAAAACCGGGCAGCAGCATAATTGGTAACATTGGCCTGGGTACTTACGGTTATGGGGATCAAGGGGGCATATTTCCGGGCCATCATTAATACTCCGGGATCGGATATGATAAACCCATGGGGTTTATAGTCCCCCAGCATTTCAATATAGGGGATTAATGGCTCTAAATCACGGTTGTGGGCCAATATATTAAGGGCAATATAGGCTTTTTTCCCTTCTTCAGCGGCAACATTTATGGCCGTTTTGATCTCCTCAGGCGTGAAATTATCAGCTCCGGACCGCAAACTGAAATTTTCTCCTCCCAGGTATACGGCATCGGCTCCAAATAAATACGCGATTTTTAATTTTTCCAGGTTTCCCGCCGGCAGTACCAGCTCAGGTTTGTTCATGTTTATCCACGTTCTTAATTCATATGCTTTTTTATTGCCCGAAGATGCTCGGCATAGGTTCTGGAAAAATGGTGGCTGCCATCACCCCGGGCGACATAGTAATAATAGGAATGATTCTCCGGGTTCAGGGCGGCTGAAATAGAGGCCGCCCCGGGGGAAGCAATAGGCCCCGGGGGAAGTCCCCCATATTTATAAGTATTATAGGGTGAATCCACCTCCAGGTCTGAATAATATACCACTTCCCGGTGTTCCCCCAGGCTATAAAGGACACTGGCATCAATCTGAAGTTTCTGCCCGATCTCAAGGCGATTGCGAATGACCCCGGAAATAGTCTCTCTTTCCCCAGGCACCCGGGCCTCTTTTTCGATTAACGAAGCGATTATGATGCAATCATATATGTCCATTCCCTTTTTTTGTGCTTGCGCAGCAAATAGTGTATCCCATTGTTTTTGAAAATTCTCCAGTATCATTTTTACCAGCTGGGGGGCATTGGTATCATCCGTAATGATATAGGTATCGGGATAAAGAAATCCTTCCAATGGTTTTTCTTGGGCAGGAATATGATGCAGGAAAGGAAGGTCATACTCTGCATTGACGGCTTCTTCCCATTCTTCCCGGGTGCAGATTTCCTTTTCTTCCACCAGGCGGGCGATCTGATCCATGCTATATCCTTCCGGGATGGTTAATCTTATCATCATGATATCTCCCCGGGCTAAGGCAAAGGCAATATCCTCCAGGGATTGTGAACGCTTAAACTGGTATCTGCCAGGCCTCAAGCGATTATCGATTTTCTCCTTTTTGCAGAAGCGCAGAAACGTGTTTTCATTGAAAATCAACTCTTTTTCCTTAAGTATTGCGGCGATCTCTTTGGCTGTACTTCCTGCAGGTATGACAACTTCATGGTAAGTAGTATCGGCAGGATCTACCGGCCCATATTGCTGCTGTCCTATTTCCATTCCCCACCATACCAACAGCATTAGGGACAATAAACCAAATAGTCCTAAAAGTTTTCTTTTTTTTGGTCTTGGGGCTCGAGTAATTATTAACATCCCTTTCCTGTTTTATTGTTACCGGTTTCCGGGTTAAAAACCAAAGCAAAAGCGATATCACTTATTCTGATTGTAGCCGGTAGCCGCGATACTGTGGGAGCGGTTCTAATCCGGTCATGTCCTGGGAAGCCTTCTTTGCACTATTCATTTATGGTGTTTGGGGTTCCCGGTCTCTCCACGATGTCTTCTGGAGGTAAGCCTTCGCCACTCCCATCCTTTTGCGGCAACTCCGGACCGTGTTTAATTACCCTGTGCAGGGGACGGTATTGGTCCCGGGCCAGCTGTTCCGTTTTTACGACCTGGCCATGGGCATCAAAAAAAGTACGAAAGGAGCGGACGATATACCCTTTGTTGCCTGCTGTATCGACAATTTCCTGCCCCGGGTTTAATTTGGGATCCAACTCCCTCCGGGTCTCATAATCTATGACCCCATCCACAACATGGCTTAATTCTATACGCTGCTTATCCTTCTCATGGCCGTAAACGTTCATGGTTATACTGCTGCCGGAAACAACCGCCCTGAGGTATAATGGGTGTTCACTGTTATTACGAAATTTCAAGTCCTGGAGGCCATAGGTTACTGTGGCATCTCTACCTAAGGGTACATAGGCAATGGCCAGGGAATGGTTGTGTCTTTCCACTATTTCCAGTCCGGCTAAAAGAGCAGTATTATAAAGAGTAGAAGATACCTGGCATATTCCTCCGGCCAGACCCGGTTCAAATTTCCCTCCGATAATGATCAGTGCTTCCCGGTAACCCCGATCGACACTGCGTCTCCCCACGATATTATTGAAGGAAAATATTTCTCCCGGCATTAAAAGGGTATTGTTGATGGTGCCGGCCGCAATCTTAAGATTGTGGGTCCGGTTAACCTCATTGGGATTAAACCAGGTGGTAAAATGGGATAATTCCCCCATGACCTTTAAATCCTGTGCATTAACCTGTTGCGGCTTATTTGCCATAACTACGGGCAGTTTCAATTCGGTAAAGATTTTCAGTTCTGACGGTAGCTGGGCCATGGTGGCTTCAATATCAACCTCACGGCCATCTTCTCCTGGGATAATCAACAGTCCCCGGCCCGGATCTACTTCCAAGCGGGCGTTTACATAAGGCTGGGCCAGCTGTTGATCTAATTTGTCCTTGATTATGACCAATTTTTCTTTATCCGGGGTTATAGATAAAGGATAATGCATTTTCTGGTTCCTGTTGAGACCCGGAATTCGGGATAGAAGGTTGCGGTTTTTTTCCTGCTCCCATACTTTTTGTATAATCTGGTCGGCATCTTCCGGATTGCATATCTCCTTTAAAAACAGTTGGGTAGAATATTCATTATAATGCAATATGACCGGACTGTGGTAGGCATTTTCCAGCCAGGCGGTCACTATCACTGCTGCTTCATCGGGAGTGTATCCTGCCACGGGAACTTCAGCAATTTTCACCCCGGACATAAAGGAAACATTTTTGTAAAGCAGTTGATACGATAATAAGCCCAAAAGCACTGTCAACCCCAGAAGAATCGAGATCAACCATGTGGTTTTCGTTTTTTTATTCATTGGTTCCAAATTCAGTCCTCCATTTGTGAGAAACAACGAGCATCTTCTCCGGAAGATGCCTCAGGCACCTGATTTACATTTTTCCAGGCATGCCTAAAGCCCCGGCCCTGCCGGGGCAAGTGCCAACAGGTTTACCAGGGCATAACCATATCTAGTCTTATCCGGGTCTATCGGATAAAAGGCCATGCCTCTTTAGCCCTTACTAATTATATTTTAATATGAAAACAATCCTTTGGGAAAGACATTTTGTATGACCCCAAAATTAAGCTTCCATGGCGTTTTTCCCGGTTCAACAGCCAGGGATTTTAAAAGGGTAGGCTGGGCTTGATGATACGAATCCGGCATCATTGTTATAGATCGCAGAAAAACCCGGCGGTTTTCTGCTTATAATTCATTTTCGGCTAACAGTTCCTGCCAGGTATCTGCCACCATTTCCCATTCTTCATCATCTTCAATATCGCTCAACATTTCTTCGCCGGCTTCATTTAAGACCACTTTCAAAAGCACTACTTCCGCTTCCATTTCATCTATATCCTCTTCTTCTTCAACAACAGGAACCAGCACCCGGTATTTTGTTTCTTCAATCTCAATTTCTGCCAACAGCTCAAACAGATGTTCCTGGCCTTCTTCGTCCACTAACACCAGTATGGGAGTTTCTTCATCAAAATATTCTTCATTATCCAATATCTACACCTCTTTCTAAAGACTTAAATCATTCTAATATTAACCTCATTCCTTGTCAAACCAGCCCTGGGATTTTTACGTCTTGCAGTCAAGATATGACTGCAGTATACCCACCGCTGCCAGTTTATCCAATACTTTTTTCCGTTTCCTCCTCGAAATATCAGCTTCCAGCAAAACCCGCTCCGCAGCCCGGGAGGTTAATCGTTCATCCCATAATTCGATGGGGAGCTGCAGTCTTTCTTCCAACATCCGGGCAAATTCCTTCACTTCCAGGGCTTTAGGCCCGATCGTCCCGTTCATGTTAATAGGATACCCCACTACAACTTTTTCCGCCTCGTACTTTTGACAAATCGCTTGGATCTCCAATAAATCTTCGGGAAGTTTTCCCCGGGTCAGGGTAAATAGACCCTGCGCAGTCCAACCCATGGGATCACTGACTGCTACCCCTATTCGTTTTTCACCAATATCCAATCCTAATATCCTCATCTTTTACTCCTAAATGATTTTGATACAGAAATCGACACAATATTGTGAGCAATAGCCACACAGGATACATTTGTCTTCTTCTATATATACCTTTTCCCCTATGATAGACAATGCTTCCTGGTGGCAGGCCTCTACACAACTACCACATCCGTGGCACCAATCTTCAATTAACAGCTTTTTATTCTGGCTCCCAATCTCTGCTTCCAGTTCTACACATCTTCTGCCTTGACTCCAGGCAATATTCAAATCGATTTCTGCTCGGTTTTTCATACCTATCGCGGTACTGTGGATATCCGGGTTATGATTGATAAACTGAAACGCTTCATAGGCCTGCCGGACTAAGTTTCCACCCCCAAATGCTTTCATGGCATACAAACCTTTTCCCTTTTGGCAAGCCTCTTTAATGGCTGCCAGCATTTGATCCCGGGTACCATCTATAATCCCCAGCCCCTGAATATTGATTAAGGGATGGATGATTTCAATTTCCCGGCGCCTGCTTCCTGCCCTTACCCCGGCAATAGTGTGGGTAGATAGTCCTACGGCTTTAATCATGCCTTTTTCCCGGGCTTTAAGCAGATAGCGGAGAGCTTCTTCATGGCCTCTAAGGGTTTGTTCGTTTTCCTGTTCATGGAGCAAAAAGATATCCAGGTTAGAAAGACCCATTTCATCCAAAGCTTTTTCCACACTGATTTTCATGGCCCGGCCGGTATAGGCATAGGACTTGGATGCAATAACCGGTTTCAAACCAGTCATGACCAAAGCCTCTTTAATATATTTATAGGTTTTATACGCTTCAGCCGTATCCAGAAAAGTAATCCCCCGTTCCAGGGCGTAGGCAATTACACCGGCCCCTTCTTCCAGGAGAAGATTTTTTTGCAGGGGGCCGATCGTCAACACCCCCAGACAAAGCTCGGAAACAATGATATTGCTGCACCCTAAACGACGATACCTCATGCTTACCCCCCCCCCGGGTTCCATAGAAAAATCCCCATGATAAATAAAGAAACATGGGGATAATAATGCAGCTCTTCTTCCAGGCTAACCGCTTTTTTCTTCCAGGTAGCTTTTTATGATGACTTCCATAAGTTCGTCACGGTCCACCTTGCAGATTAAATCTCTGGCCTCACTATGACTTGTAATATAAGCCGGATCCCCGGACAACATGTAGCCCACCAGCTGGTTGATGGGATTGTAGCCTTTTTCTTCCAAGGCCTGGTATACCGCCGTGATGATACTCCGGACTTTATTCTCTCCGTCTTTCTCCAGGCGGAAACTAACGGTTTTATCTTCCGATCCCTGAGGCATAGTAGACACCTCCTCTTAAACAGGTGTTCTCCATCCAGAAGCATTGTTCCTGTTTAATCCAGCTTGCTTTCTATATAATTTTTTGCTGCCTGCAATGCTAGGGGTATTTTGCTAACATCTTTTGCCCCTGCCTGAGCCATATCGGGGCGCCCCCCGCCGCCGCCACCGGCAGCGCTGGAAGCTGCTCCAACAATATCTCCGGCATGAATACCCTTGCCCACTACATCTTTGCTGGCAAAGGATACAATGGCTACTTTATCGTCTAAAGCCGAGGCCAAAACAATCACAGAGGTCCCCAGAACATCCCTTAATCTTTCTGCGTTCTGCCGCAGGGAATTCATATCCTGCCCCGGCACTTCTTCCACCAGGATTTTAACCCCGTTGATTTCATAAGCTTTGCTGGCCATGTCTTCCATAGCAACTTTGGATAACCTGGACTTCAAACCTTCAATTTCCTTTTCTTTTTTCTTAATGGTTTTATTCAGAGCCTCTATTTTGGAAGGAACATCCCCCGGATGAGACCGTAAAACCCCCGCGATTTCCTTGAGCTGGCTTTCACTTTCCTTCAACATATTAAAGGCCTTCATTGCTGTGGTTGCTTCGATCCTTCTCAGACCGGCTCCAATACTTCCTTCATTAATAATCTTAAATACCCCGATTTCTCCGGTATTTTGGACATGGGTTCCACCACACAGTTCCATACTATAATCCCCGACTTCCAAAACCCTGACCTGCTCTCCATATGCTTCACCAAATAAGGCAGTAGCTCCCATATCCCGGGCTTTTTGCAGCGAAGTGCTGGTGGTTTCAACCTGATAAAGCTGCCAGATGGCTTCATTTACTTTTCTTTCAATTAATTCCATTTCATCCAGGGTAACCGCCTGGAGATGGGTAAAGTCAAAGCGCAGCCGGTCGGGCTCAACCAGAGAACCTTTTTGCTGGGCATGCTCTCCCAGTACACTTCGTAAAGCCCGGTGCAGGAGATGGGTAGCGGTATGGTTGCGGGCAATGCTCAGTCTTCTTTCCGCATCCACTTTCAGATCAACTTCCCGGGCTACGGAGAGGGTTCCTTCCAGTTTGCCGTAATGAATAATCCAGTCTGATACCTGGCGGACGCTTTCCACCTGCAGCAGACCATCCTGGTTTTTTATCATCCCGGTATCTGTCACCTGCCCCCCGCTTTCGGCATAAAAGGGAGTCTGAGCCAGAACCACATAGACATTTTCATCACTGACGGTTTCTACAATAACCCCGTTAAGAATAATGGCTAATACGGTTGATGTTTGTTCCAGGGTATCATATCCGGTAAAGATGGTGGCAGGAACCGGGGCTAACAAATCGGAAAACAGCTTGTCCTGGGCAAAGGCATGCTCTGCTTTCCCAGCTTTCCGGGCTCTTTCCCTCTGTTGTTCCATCATGGTCTCAAAGCCTTGTTTGTCCACAGAAAATTGTTTTTCCTCCGCCATATCTTCGGTGAGGTCAATGGGAAAGCCGTAAGTGTCATAAAGCATGAAGGCTTCTTCGCCTAAAATGATGTTACGCTCCTGCTTCCGGGCCTGGCGGATGATTTCTTCTACTTTTTTTATTCCTTCATTTAACGTAACCAGGAAGCGTTCTTCCTCTAATTGTATTACCTGTTTAATAAAATCTTTCTTCTCCTCCAGATCAGGATATGTATCTTTCATGATATCACTTACCACATCAACACACTGGTATAAAAAAGGTCGCTCTATACCCAGGAATTTTCCGAAGCGCACCGCCCGGCGCAAAATCCGTCGCAATACATAGCCTCGACCGTCATTACTGGGGATGACCCCATCTCCGATAAGAAATGTGCAGGCCCGGCTATGATCGGCAATAACCCGGAAAGGAAAACCTTTGTCATCTTTCTGATATTTTTGCCCGGCTAATTCTTCGATTTTCTCGATAATAGGTATAAAGAGATCGGTGTCAAAGTTGCTGTCAACTTTCTGCAGCACCGATGCAATCCGTTCTAATCCCATCCCGGTATCAATGCTGGGCTTGGGCAGGGGAGATAATTCTCCACCAGGCTCTTTGTTGTATTGCATAAAAACCAGATTCCACAGTTCCAGCCAGCGGTCACAATCACAATGACCAAGTCCGCAAACAGCAGCATCACAGGTATGTTCTTCTCCCCGGTCATACATGATTTCACTGCAGGGACCACAGGGTCCGGTATCTCCCATAGCCCAAAAATTGTCCTCTTCTCCCATCCTGATAATACGGCTGGGATCAACATTTGCTATTTCCTGCCACAAATCATGGGCTTCATCATCATCCTCGAAAATCGTTATATACAGTTTTTCCCTGGGCAATTCAACTTCCCGGGTCAAAAAATCCCAGGCATAAAAAATCGCCTCTCTTTTAAAGTAATCCCCAAAAGAGAAGTTCCCCAGCATCTCAAAAAAAGTGTGATGCCGCTTGGTTTTTCCTACTATTTCCAAATCACTGCGTTTGCCGCCTGCCCGGACACATTTTTGAGACGTTGCTGCCTTATCGTATCCTCGCTTTTCTATCCCCAGGAATAGATCTTTGAACTGATTCATCCCTGCGTTGGCAAATAATAAGGTAGGGTCATTTATCGGAACCAGTGAAGAACTTTCTATGATGGTATGATCGCGCTCTTGAAAATAATCTAAAAAAGCCTTTCTTATTGTACTACTATTCCACACAAACCTTGCCCCCTCTTTCCCTAATTAAATCTATCTTTTTATTTTCATGGATAAACGTATGTATGTCAATAACCCTTATAGGACTCTCGGTCATTAAAGGTCTTTAACCGTTCTGTTAACCTGGTGGGACTTAGAATGCATCCGGTTTAATCAACAGGAATTAAGCTGTAGTGCCCCGGGTCATTAACAGATAATCCCACCTCCCACCACATAATCTCCCCGGTAGAAAACTACCGATTGTCCCGGGGTAACAGCCCTTTGGGGCTGGTCAAAGCGTACGTTGATTTTTTCCTGGCCGCTAAATATTGTGGCCGCAGCCCCCGGCGCCTGATATCTTATTTTTGCCATGACTTCCAGGGTAGAAGGCACTTCTTCATGTAATATGATGTTGTTGTCCTCGCATTCCAGTTCCCGGCGGTATAAATCCTTCTCTTCTCCGATAAGCAACCGGTTAGAAACAGGATCAATGGCGATCACATAAACCGGGGTACTCCTGGAAATACCCAGCCCCCGGCGCTGCCCGATCGTGTATTGGTAAAGGCCTTTATGCTGTCCTACTATTTCTTTAGTAGTGTCAACCATATCGCCTTTTTGGGCCTCAAGATGTTCTTGTAAAAAAATGCGGTAATCCCCGGGCACAAAGCATATTTCCTGGCTTTCAGGATCTTGTGCTGTTTTCAGGCCCAATTCTCTGGCTCGGGCTGCGATATCTTCTTTTTTCTGGTTTCCCAGGGGAAATATGATTTTGGATAACTGGGCCTGGGTCAATCCATAAAGAAAATAACTCTGATCTTTAGAAAAATCTACTCCCTGGCGGAGTAAATACCTTTTTTTTTCCGGGCAGTATTCAATCCGGGCATAATGGCCGGTAGCGATCCGTTCATACCCCTGTGACAGAGCCCTGTCAAGTAGCACCCCAAACTTAATATGTTTATTACACTCCACGCAGGGATTGGGAGTACGCCCCCGGGCATATTCATTAATAAAGTATTGCACCACCTGGCGCTGAAACACCGGTCTAATGTCAATAATCTCATGGGGGATTTCTAAAAAACCGGCAACATATGCAGCTTTTTCGGCTATGGAAGTATCCCAGTTGATCATGGTAAGCGCCTTGATCTCATGTCCCTGCTCCTTTAGTTGCCAGGCCGCTATAGCACTATCTATCCCGCCGCTTAATAATACTGCAATACGCACGATTCTTTTGCCCCCTTCACTGTTTTTCGATTTTCCCCCGGTTCCAGAAACCCGTCCGTCCGTTTCCAGGGAAAGGTGTTTTATTCCTGGTGTTTATTCAACCGCTCCAACCTTATCCCCGCAGCATTTGCTGTGTTATAATGACAGCAACCGGAAGTAATCTATTAGGAGGTTTTATTTTGGACCTTTTTGATTTTCCAGCCGGCCCAACCCATACCGGCATGGCTCCACTGGCTTATCGCATGCGACCGGAAAATCTGGATCAGATTGTAGGCCAGGACCATATGATCGGACCCGGTGCTCCCTTGCGCCAGGCCCTGGAAAAGGATAAAATCCATTCCTTTGTCCTCTACGGTCCTCCGGGAACGGGAAAAACCAGCCTGGCCCAAATTATTGCGCGTTTGACCAGTTCCAGGTTTATCCCCTTGCGGGCAGTGTCTGCCGGCGTCAGTGAAATCAGAAAAATTGCTGCCGATGCCCTGGAATATCAAAAACTATACCGGCAAAAAACGATACTCTTTGTCGACGAAATCCATCGTTTTAATAAATCCCAACAGGATGTTCTCCTGCCTTTTGTTGAAGACGGCACTTTAACCCTCATCGGCGCTACTACGGAAAACCCTCTCTATGAATTAAACAATGCCCTGTTGTCCAGGCTAAAAATATACGTACTGGAAGCATTGAATGAAAATGCGATCAGAACTATCATCAACCGTGCCCTCCGGGACCCGGAAAAGGGACTGGCTCTGATGGAGATAGAAATAGCAGAACCTGCATGGCCCGTTATTCTTCAGGAGGCAAAAGGAGATGCCAGAATTGCCCTTAATATGATCGATGCACTGGCTAACTCTTATAAAAAAGAGGGTTCCCCTCTGGTAATAAACCTGGATTTGCTAAAAAATGTGACCGGGAAAAGGTATCTGCCCTATGACCGGCAAGAAGCATATGATGCGATATCGGCTTTTATTAAAAGCATCCGGGGCTCTGACCCGGATGCTGCGATATTTTGGTTGGCTGTAATGCTGGAAGGTGGTGAGGACCCCAAATATATTGCCCGCCGACTCATTGTCCATGCCGCAGAAGATATTGGCCTGGCTGATCCCCATGCCCTGGTTCTTGCTGTGGCCAATGCCTATGCCGTTGATTTTACGGGGATGCCAGAAGGCCGGATTACCCTGGCTGAAACTGCTATTTATCTCAGTACTGCCCCCAAAAGTAATAGTTGTATCACTGCCATTGATAAAGCCATAGCCACGGTCCGGGAACAAAAACGGATCGCCGTTCCACCCCATTTAAAGGACAACTCCCACTCCAATACGATTAAAACGGGCTATAAGTATCCCCATGATTATGGCGGTTATATAGAGCAGGAATATCTCCCCCCCCCGGTAAAAAATAAAATTTTTTATCATCCGGGGGATAACAAAAGCGAGTCCCAAATGAAACTATTTTTAGATGAGTTGTATCCGGGAAAACAAAGATAGCCGTTTAGACTTCATCTATGACTTTTTGCAACTGATCTTTACCCTGAGCACCTACAATCCGTTTCACTTCCTGGCCTCCCTTAAAAACAGCCAGAGTGGGTATCCCGCGAACACCATGCTGGACAGCCAAATTTTTATTTTCATCTACATTAATCTTCGCCACTATGATTTTCCCCTCATTCTCCTGAGCCAGGGCTTCAACTACCGGGCCCACGATTTTACAGGGTCCACACCAGGGAGCCCAAAAATCTACCAGCACCGGCAATGCAGACTGGAGAACTTCTGCTTCAAAATTATCTTCATTTACAATCTTAACCTGAGACATATGTATAACCTCCTATCTCTTTTCTTTATTTATCTCGTCTTATACCCCCTGAGGGTATTTGCCAAATGATATTATATGGACTGGTTGTGCGTCAATCAACGCTGCGTCCACCCGGGTTATGTGGTTACCAGAAAAAATAGTACAAACCCCCGGCAATGGAAACCGCAATAATAAACCAAATCACAGTGCTGATTAAATCGGCTTTAACCTGTCTGACTAATTCTTCCACCTGGACATCCACCTCCATTATTAATCGAATAAATTCCCATCAATCTTCAATATCGTTACATGGGATGGCAGCGACTACATATTTCTCTTGTTCAAAAATCCCTTAACGATAATTAAAGGTGTGCCCGCATCGGCGGATCCACTGATCAAGTCCGCTAAGCTGGCGATTAAATCTTCCGTTTTTCTAGGGGTCGTTCCCTGGGAATCCATCGAGCTGCGCTCGCAAAGAGCAGTTTTTCTATCCAGCAAAGAAGCTGCAATAGCATCTAGCTGACTGCCCTGGTCTAACATTTTGTCTACCAGGTACTTGTATTTAAAGCCTTCCCGGTAGTGCCCCTGCAAACCTGCTGTTTTTCCGAATGCCGGTTGGGGGTCGGCCAGTTCATATATGCCGGTAGAAGGATCACAATAGGCCCCATCACCATAAATAATCACTTCAACTTTTTTTCCCAACCCCTGAAGAACTTTTCCCTGTACATCGCAAGCAAACTGGTCTGCTTCCCGGGGAGCCAGTTTCAATTTGTCATTGGAAGATAAATTGCTGCCCAGAAGCCCCCATTCGGACCAGGCATCACGCTCATCATTACATAACTCCTGCAGGGTAATAACATTGTCAAACCCGTTTTGTTTGATTTTTTTCATTACATGAAAACGGTTATGAACATTGGCCACAATGACCGCCTGGGGATTAAAATTCAATATCTTAGCCGGATCATTACATAAGAATATAGTGGCCCGGGCACCTTGTTCCAAAATAATCTCCTGGTAAAGCCCCATATAATCTATCTGGGTTATCGGATGTTTAAACCTTTCTCCGATTATGTCCTCACAGTGAATAATATCACATTCCTTTAACCCTCTCTCTTCTGCATATTCCCGGGGCAAGAGTTGGTTCCCCACTTCATCGGCGGGATGAGAGAATTGCACAATCACTTCTCCATCCTTAACAGCTTTTGCCAGGGCTTTTATTATTAAAGAAAATCTGTTGCGGCTCAGCAAGGGAAACACAATTCCCAGGGTGCTGCGGCTATTGATCTGAAGTGCCTGGTATACATCTGTTACAATATCATTTATCGTTACATAGTTGTTTTGTGAACGGGCCAGGACGGATTCAGTTATACACACGGCATCACCGTCGTGTAAGAGGCCATCCCGGTCGCATTTTTCAAGGGATGTATACACCATGTTTAATAAATCACTTCCCGGGCCGATAACTCCCATTTTAATGCCAAATGCAGACACCCCAATATATTCCGGTAAACTAATCATTTTTAACACCCTTTTTCATAAATTATTAATAGAAGTTTGCTCTCTTCAAGCAATGAAAAGCAGTAAAAACAATAGCTGCAGGAAAGCATCTCTCTCCCCACTGTTACCGGAATCATCAATCCCGGTACGGCTCAAACAAACCCCGATATTATTCATGGTAAATATACCCCAATTACAGCGATTTAGCAAGATTCCCCCCCGGAGCCGCATCTTTTTTTCCTGGACTGCAGGGCCCACAGATAAAAGGTTTTTTTGTTTTTTCCTATTATATTATAAACCATATATTTCTGGTTGGGGATTATAAAATAGCGGAACGCTTGCCTGGACTCCCTTGGATTATTTGCCCACCCGCTCAATACCATCCAAATTTGTTGACAAAAAAGACAGCCAATGCTTTAATAAACCCATATGTTAAAGTGTAAATAAGCCTCATTACACGTGTTTAGGACCGGTTTGCAGCTACCCCTATTCCCAGAGATGCTATGATTTTCAATACAAAAAGCTTGCAGACGTTCCTCTATAAAAAAAAAGACCCCGCGCATAGCAAATAGATCCCCTTTAAATATATTAAGAATGATGGCAAAGGAGGTGCTTCCTGATAATAATGAAAGCAAAAATCCTAGGCACCGGATATGCATTACCCGATAACATTCTTACCAATCAGGATTTGGAAAAGATGGTAGATACAACTGACCAATGGATTGTTGAGAGAACCGGCATAAAAGAGCGGAGAATTGCCGCCCCGGGGCAAAATTGCTCCGATCTTTCTTTGGACGCGGCTCAAAAAGCTTTGGCCCAGGCGGGGATTTCCCCTTCCCAATTAGATTTGATCCTGGTAGCCACAACCACCCCTGATATGCTGTTCCCTTCTACTGCCTGTATTGTCCAGGGTCATTTGGGAGCCGAAAATGCAGCGGCCTTAGACTTAGAAGCTGCCTGCACCGGTTTTATATATGCCCTGACTGTAGCAGAGAAGTTCCTCCTCTCTCCGGATTATCAATATGTGCTCGTAATCGGAGCCGAAGTGTTTTCGCGCTTTATCGATTATGAAGATCGAAACACCAGTATTATTTTTGGAGACGGCGCCGGTGCAGTAGTTCTGGGAAAGTCACAGGGAGAATGCGGGGTTCTGGACAGCTGCCTGGGCGCCGATGGCAAAGGCGGTCACCTCTTATATATGCCCGGTGGGGGTTCAGCTCTACCTCCCACCTACCAAACGATTCAAGATCGGATGCATTTTCTGAAGATGAACGGAAATGAAGTTTATAAGTTTGCTACCAAGATCATCGTAGAAGTAAGCATGAAACTCCTAAATAGGAACCACCTGACTTGGGAGCAAATAGATCATTTTGTTCCCCACCAGGCCAATCTCCGGATCATTCAGACTGCTATGCGGAAAATGAAGATTACACCTGAAAAAACCCTTATTAATATAGAAAACTGTGCCAATATTTCAGCCGCATCCATTCCTGTGCTCCTGGCACAAGCAGAAGAACAGGGCCGGATTAAACCGGGTGATCTTGCATTATTGGTAGGATTTGGCGCCGGGCTTACTTACGGTGGTGCAATTATACGCTGGGGGAGAGATTAACATGAAGCTTAAAACCAAAATATGCGACTTGCTGCACATCGAGCACCCCATACTTCAGGGTGGAATGGCCTGGATTGCCGGGGGTAAATTAGCTGCTGCCGTATCTGCCGCAGGAGGTCTGGGCATCATTGGCGGCGGTACCGCATCTCCGTCATGGTTAGAGAATGAAATTATCATAGCCAGAAAATTAACCACAAAACATATTGGAGTAAATTTAATGTTAACCGGTCCCCATGTCAAAGAACATCTGGACTTGGTTATCCGGGAAAAAATTCCGGTAGTTACCACAGGTGGCGGAAATCCGGGACCCTATATGGAAGCCTTAAAAAATGCCGGTATAAAAATTATCCCGGTGGTAGCAGCAGTGGCTCTGGCCAAGCGCCTGGAACGATTAGGAGCCGATGCCTTGATTGTAGAGGGCACTGAATCCGGAGGGCACATTGGGGAAATGACAACCATGTGCCTGGTCCCGCTTATAGCTGATGAGGTGACGATTCCCATTATAGCTGCGGGAGGAATATATGATGCAAGAGGTCTCGTAGCGGCACTGGCCCTGGGAGCTGAAGGGGTTCAAATGGGAACCAGGTTTATTTGTGCCCAGGAAACAGATGTCCACCCTGCTTATCAGGAAAAAATCATTAAAGCACGAGATCGCTCCACTGTGGTTTGTGGGCTTACTACCAGACACCCGGTCCGGGCTATTCAGAATCCATTTGCCCGGGACTTTTTGCAGGCAGAAAGAGAAGGAAGAAATAAAGAAGAATTGTCCCTCCTGGGCCAGGGCAAATATCCCCTGGCAGCAGTAGAAGGGAATGTTGACCAGGGCAGTCTCTTAGCCGGTCAAATTTCAGCCATGGTAAAACACGTGCAGCCGGCAGGAGATATCATAGAGGAAATTGCGGCTGAAGCCCATGTGATCATAAAGAGACTGGGAGGATTATCATGGCCAAGCTAGCATTTGTATTTCCGGGCCAGGGTTCCCAGTACCCTGGCATGGGAAAAGAACTGGCAGCAACTTTTCCTGAAGCCGCCCGGGTTTTTGCTGCAGGGGATAAGATTTGCGGTTATGCCTTAAGCAACCTTTGTTTTGAAGGACCTTCCGAAAAACTAGATCAAACTGAGTTTGCCCAGCCCGCCATCCTGATCACCAGTTTGGCCTGTCTAAAAGTTGCCCAAGACCAAGGCCTTAATCCTCATATGGTGGCAGGATTGAGCCTGGGGGAATATACTGCCCTGGCCGCTTCCGGCTCACTGAGCCTGGCTGAAACCCTGACCCTGATCATGAAGAGAGGCCGCCTGATGCAGGCAGCCGTTCCACCGGGGGCGGGAGCCATGGCTGCAGTGTTGGGAATGAAAAGCAGTGAGGTTGAAGAAATATGTGCCTCCATTTCCGGGATCGTTACCGTGGCCAATTATAACAGCCCGGGCCAGCTGGTAATTTCCGGAGAAAAAAACGCCGTAGAGGAAGCCGCAAACATCCTAAAAAACCAGGGAGGTAAAGTAAAGATTCTGGCTGTCAGTGTTCCTTCTCATAGCCCGTTAATGGAGAAATGCTCCCGGGAACTCGGTCTCGAGTTAGAAAACATTGTATTTCAGGAACCCCTAATTCCGGTGATATCGAATGTCAACGCCCGGGAAAATCCCACTTCGGAATTTAAAAATTTGCTGGTACAACAGCTCTTTTCCCCGGTAAAGTGGGAGCAGAGTGTCCGTTATATGATGACTCAGGTTGATTATTTTATAGAAGTTGGCCCTGGCTCGAGCCTCACCGGGCTTATTAAAAAAATCGACCGCAACCGGGTCTTGGGACAGGTGGAAAACAGCCGCAGCCTGGAAAAACTGTTAAAAAAGGTGGAAGAAATATGAAGGAAAAAACCGCTCTGGTTACAGGCAGTTCCAGAGGTATCGGGCGTTCCATTGCCCTTAACCTGGCCCAAAGGGGTTTCAAAGTAGCCATTAATTACTATAACGGCGGCAATGATGCCGGAGAACACCTGGAACAGGCCCAAGAGGTTTTACAAGAAGTGCAAACCATGGGTGCTGAAGGAATCATCATCGGGGCCGATGTTTCAGTGGCTGAAAGCGCAACGGCTCTGGTAGATCAAACCATTGAAAAATGGGGGCGCCTGGATGTCCTGGTAAACAATGCAGCTATCAATCAGGATCAGTTGCTGCTGCGGGTAAGTGACGATCTATGGGATCTTATTTTGAAAACCAATTTATATTCTGCTTTTTATTGCTCTCGGACCGCTGTCAGGTATATGATAAAAAAAAGATATGGGAGAATTATCAATATCTCGTCCGTGGTAGGATTGGCAGGAAATATCGGTCAAACCTGCTACGCGGCTTCGAAATCCGGGTTATTGGGCCTTACGTGTTCCATTGCTAAAGAATATGGGGCCCGGGGAGTGACCGCCAATATAATCGCACCCGGATTTATCGAGAGTGATATGACCCGCCAGCTCCCTGCCGAGGTCAGTGCCAGGATGATTGCACAAATCCCGGCGGGAAGACTAGGCAAAGCCGACGATGTGGCTAATCTGGTATGCTTCCTGGCAACACCAGAAGCCTCATATATTAATGGACAAACCATTAGGATTGATGGCGGTATGTCCATTTAACAGAAATCTAAATAAAAAACAATGAGGAGGTATTACTATGTCAGTTTTTGAAACGGTGAAAGAGATTATTGTCGAGGTTAAAGACATTGCAGCCGAGGATATTAAACTTGAATCCAACTTCGAAGCAGATTTGGAAGCAGATTCCCTGGATATTGTGGAAATGATTATGCTGTTAGAGGAAAAATTCGACTTTGAAATCCCGGAAGATGCAGCTGAAGCCATGAAAACCGTAAAGGATGTTGTGGATTATATTGAAAAACGGTTGGCAGATGACAATACTTAAAATGAGGTGATTTTACTTGGCTCCACGCAGAGTAGTAATAACGGGTATGGGGACAATAAGTCCGCTGGGAAATTCCTATGACGAATTCTGGACCCGACTGATTGCCGGGCAAAGCGGTATTGGGCTCATTGAGCGCTTTGACACCAGTAACCACCCGGCAAAAATTGCCGCCGAAGTTAAGGACTTTAAAGCCCAGGATTATATGCCACGTGCAGAAGCCCGCCGCATGGATCTCTTTATTCAATATGGGTGTGCTGCAACCAGGGTGGCATTGGAAGATGCCGCCCTGGACGTAAAAACTGTCGATCTCGACCGGACCGGAGTCATTGTAGGGTCCGGAATCGGAGGACTGGAGACCTATGAAAAACAGCATAATGCTATGTTAAAAAAAGGGGTAAATGGAGTAAGTCCTTTTTTTATTCCCATGCTTATCCCCAACATGGCCGCTGGACATATTTCCATCATGTTTGGCCCCCGGGGGCCTGCCAGCTGTTCTGTAACTGCCTGCGCGACTGCCACCAATTGCATCGGTGATGCCTTTCGCCTGATCAAATATGGCATAACCGATGTCATGATCAGCGGTGGTACCGAAGCCCCGATAACCCCCCTTAGTATTGCCGGTTTTTGTGCAATGAAAGCTTTATCCACCCATAATGAATTTCCGGAAAAAGCTTGCCGTCCTTTTGATATAGACCGAAATGGTTTTGTCATGGGTGAAGGTGCCGCCGTGTTAATCCTGGAAGAAATGGAACATGCTTTAAACCGGGGAGCAAAAATATATGCTGAATTAACCGGTTATGGTTCCAGTGCTGATGCCAATCACATCGTACAACCGGATCCCGAAGGATATGGAGCCGCAAAAGCCCTGGAATATGCCTTAATTGAAGCGGATATGAAGCCGGAGCAGATCGATCACATTAATGCTCATGGAACCGGGACCATGTACAATGACATTATTGAAACCAAAGCCCTGAAAAAGGTTTTTGGTGCGCATAGTTATGATATCGCTGTGAATTCCACCAAGGCTGCTACCGGTCACATGATGGGAGCTGCGGGAGCTATTGAACTCATCGCAGCCACCGGAGCTTTATGCCACAATCTGGTGCCCCCGACCCTGAACCTGGAAAACCCTGATCCCCAGTGTGACCTGAATTATGTCAGGGGAAAGGCCCGGACACATATTATTAATGCCGCTGCTTCTGAATCCCTGGGCTTTGGAGGCCACAACGCAGCCCTTATCATTAAAAAATGGGGCTAGGAGTATAAAACCATGATGGATATCAACAAAATAAAAGCGCTTTTGCCTCACCGCTATCCTTTTTTGCTGGTAGACCGGATTATTGAGCTGGTTCCGGGAGAAAAGGCGGTAGGAATAAAAAACCTGACCATTAATGAGCCCTATTTCCCCGGTCACTTTCCCGACAGACCTCTGATGCCAGGGGTACTGATGATTGAAGCTATGGCTCAGGTTGGCGCCTGTGCCCTCTTATGCCAGGAAGAATACCGGGGGAAATTAGGGTTTTTAGCCGGGGTCAATAATATCAGATTTCGTAATTTTGCCATTCCCGGAGATACTCTATATATAAGCTGCAGCCTGATAAAAATGAAACGCAGCTTTGGTTGGTTTAAGGGAGAAATCACCATTGACCAAAACCGGGTATGCCAAGGAGAAATAATGTTTGCCCTTGAATCAGAAAGGTAATTATGATGGTAAATTTTAAACCAAACCTGGTAAAAAAGAAAAAATACATCACCATTCCGGCCGATAAGCAATCTCTGTCCCATCCATCCCATGCCGGGGAAGATTTTCCCTGCCCCTCGTGTTCCATCTGGATCACTGAAGAGGAACTGAAACAGAACCACTATATCTGCACCCATTGCAGCTTTCACTTTTCCTGCAATGCCTGGTACCGAATTGGTTCCATTGCTGATGAAGGCAGCTTCCGGGAAATTAACCCCTGCCTTTCCACTATAAACCTCCTCGATTTTCCTGAATATGACCTGAAACTGCAAACCGCCCATAAAAAAACCGGTCTAGCCGAAGCCATTATTACCGGTTGGGCCAATGTCAATGGTATTCCCGTTGGTTTGGGGGTTATGGATGCCCAGTTCATGATGGGAAGCATGGGTTCAGTGGTGGGTGAAAAGATCTGCCGCCTGGTTGAGGAAGTAATGGAACAGCGTGCCCCCCTTATCATTTTTTGTGCTTCCGGTGGGGCCAGGATGCAGGAAGGTATTATTTCATTAATGCAGATGGCCAAAACCAGTGCTGCTATAGGACGTCTGCATGAAGCAGGCCTATTATATATTTCGGTCCTGACCCATCCTACCACCGGTGGTGTATCCGCAAGCTTTGCCTCGCTGGGGGATATCATTATTGCAGAGCCTGGAGCATTGATTGGTTTTACCGGTCCCCGGGTTGTTGAACAGGCTTTGGGAAAAAAGCTACCGGAAAACTTTCAACGGGCCGAGTTTCATATTAACCACGGTATGGTGGATATGGTCGTAGTGCGAAGTGATTTAAAGTCTGTGCTTCATCGTATACTGTTGATGCATCAGGGAGGTACCAATGCCCAGAAAGAAATTTGAGTTTGAAACCAATTATGATATGCTGCAAACCAAGCTGAAAGAATTACGTGAACTGTCCAAGAATTTTGATTATGATATCAATCCTGAAATCCGTAACATCGAAGAACGACTGGCATCCATGGTAAAAGACCGTTATGTTAATTTAAATCCCTGGGAACAGGTGTTATTGGCCCGGGATTCCGCCCGACCTACTGCCCGGGATTATATGGAGCATTTGTTGAGTGATTGGATTGAACTTCACGGAGACCGCTCTTATGGAGACGATGCTGCCATTATCGGGGGAATAGGCCTTTTTGAAGGTATTCCTGTAACCGTATTAGGTCATCAAAAAGGGACCAATACCAGTGATAATATCAGTCATAATTTCGGCATGCCCCATCCGGAAGGCTTCCGTAAAGCCCATCGCCTGCTTCTCAATGCGGAAAAATTCCAACGCCCCGTTTTTACCTTTGTCAATACACCGGGAGCCTACCCGGGTGTTGGAGCAGAAGAACGCGGCCAGGCCTGGGCAATATCCAACCTGTTAATAACCCTTAGCAAAATAAAAGTACCGGTTATTTCCTTAATTGCGGGGGAAGGAGGAAGTGGAGGTGCTTTGGCCATCGGGGTGGGAGACCGGCTGCTGATTCTTTCTAATGCTGTTTTCTCAGTTGCTTCCCCGGAAGCATGTGCTACAATCTTGTTTAAAGATAAGGAAAGAGCCCCGGAAATGGCTAAAGCCCTGAAACTTGATGCAGAAAATCTTAAAATGTTCGGTATCGTTGATGAGATTATACCCGAGCCGATTTTCAGTGATTTTAACGAATCTGATTTTTACAGCCGGCTTAAAACTATTTTTTCCCGGTATTTAAATGAGTTGTCCCAAAAAGATCTCGCCGATTTACTGCAAGACCGTTACTTGCGTTACCGAAAAATCGGAGTGTTTCAGGAATAACCTGCCCTCGCTGATCCTCTATCGGGATAATATGTAACATGAACCGGAACTACGCAGCCGTCTCCTCAGTTATTTATTTCGATAATCCCTGCTTTGATCGATAAATCCTCGAGTTCCAATAAAATGTATGTTTTGGGGGAATTAAAACGGGGACGGGTGGGACTTCCGGGATTGATAAACCATATGCCGTCTATTTGTTCGCAAAAAGGACTGTGGGTATGTCCAAAGACTACCGCCCCGGCTCCTACTTCCAGGCTCCGGTAATATAGGTTCTGCAAAGTATTCTTTACCCCATACAGGTGCCCATGGCAGAGGTATATGCGGTTGTTTAAAAATTCCAGTGTTAATTCATGAGGTCCCGTCACTCCCCGATCACAATTACCCGTTACCCCATAAAAATCAAGAGCCAGTTCTCGGGCTATTTTTAACCCATCAAGATAATGATCGCCGGTGAAAAACAACCCGTCAGCCGGCATATTTTTCAGTTCCTCCAGCACCGGTTGGATCTGTCCGTGGGTGTCCCCCACTACAATAAATCGCAAAATAACGCCTCCCGAGAGAATTATCCCCATCCTGCAGCTGAGGAAAAAGCTGCACTCACAAATCATGCCGGGGATAATCGGATGCTGGATTAAACGCGTGCAGCGTAATCCCCAAGTCATACCAGCCTAGCATTCTTTGCCGGTTAAAAAATCTTGTAATAGTCCCAGAGCCTGACCTCTGTGGCTAATGGCATGTTTTTCCGCTGCATCCATTTCGCCAAAGGTCCGTTTTAACCCCCGGGGAATAAACAAAGGGTCATAACCGAAGCCCAGTTCTCCTCTGGTTGTAAAAGCAATGGTGCCGTAACAGCGGCCTTCAAACATTTTGATCAGCCCCCCCTGGGGAGAACATAAAGCCAGGACACATATAAAATAAGCCTGACGCCGGTTCTCATCAATCGCCGCCATTTCCTGCAGCAACTTGGCATTGTTGGCCTCATCACCGGCATGCTCACCGGCATAACGGGCGGAATATACTCCGGGCCGCCCCCCTAATGCGTCCACGACCAGGCCCGAATCATCTGCCAGGGTGATCAGGTTGCTCTGTCTGGCTGCTGCCAAAGCTTTTTTCATCGCATTTTCCTGAAAATTTTTCCCATCTTCTTTGGTTTCACTTACCTCTGTGGTCAAGTCTTCCAAGGTCAGAATTTCAATGTCCGTCCCCGCCAATATTTCCAACAACTCCGCTTTTTTCTTTTTATTTCTGGTGGCCAGAAGAATTTTCTTCACCATGGTTTAAATCTCCTATGATGGATTTCTGAATTGAAATAACATCCCGAATCCCTTTTTCCGCCAGGGCCAACAGTTGAGCCAATTCCTCCCGGCTGTAGGTTTTTCCTTCCGCTGTTCCCTGTATCTCGACATATTCACCCGCGCCGGTCATCACGATGTTCATGTCCACATCTGCGGCGGCGTCTTCACGGTAATCCAAATCTAATAAGATATGTCCTCCGATTTTACCCACACTGATAGCCGCTATATAATCCTTAACCGGGATTTGAGTTATCAGACCCTGCTGCTGTAATTTGGCTAAAGCCAGATAAAGAGCTATAAACCCTCCATTGATGGAAGCAGTTCTGGTTCCGCCATCTGCCTGAATGACATCACAATCTATCCAAACCGTTCTTTCCCCCAATGCTTTGAGGTCAACAGCAGCGCGCAGGGACCGCCCGATCAAACGCTGGATCTCAGAGGTCCGGCCGCCAATCCTACCCCGGTTTACTTCCCGGTGGTGACGGGGCTCAGTAGAAGCAGGCAGGAGAGAGTATTCTGCAGTAACCCACCCGGACCCACTGCCTTTTAAAAATGGCGGTATTTTTTCTTCTACCATGGCTGAACATAAGACCAGGGTGTCCCCATTTTTTACCAGAGCCGACCCGGCAGGATTTTTTAAGAAGCCGGGTATAATCTCTGTAGGCCGTATCTGATCTATTAATCTGCGGTTGTTTCGCTGTTCCATACATTTACCTCCAGTTTTTCTGTTCCCTTTTTATCATATTGGTGATAGACATTATGTCCCCGGGTATCAATGGCCACCAGGCAGGGTAATGCTTCAACTTCCATTTTCACCAGAGCTTCGGGCCCTAAATCGGGATAGGCTATAATTTCTGCCTTTTTTATATATTGAGACAAGTAAGCCCCTGCCCCGCCCGGAGCAGCCAGGTAAACCGCACCATGCCTTTTCATGGCCGCCACTACCATTTGATTGCGGTCACCTTTTCCTACCATGATTTTCAGACCTTTTTCTATTAATAGAGGGGTATAAGGATCCATTCTTCCACTGGTGGTAGGACCGGCAGAACCAATCACCTTGCCCGGGGGAGCAGGGCAAGGTCCCACATAGTATATTCCCTGCCCCGCAAGTTCCATAGGGATTTTTTCTCCCAATTCCAGGGCCCGGAAAATTCTTTTATGCACCGCATCCCGGGCGGCATAAATAGTTCCGCTGATTAGCACCTGGTCTCCTGCCTCAAGCTCCGCCAGTTGGCATTCATCTTCCAGGGGAAGGGTTATTTTGTGGATCTTCATCCGGGTTTACTCCCTTATATTGTAATTCGTGTCCTGCGGTTTAAATGACAGCTGATATTCACCGCCACCGGCATAGATGCGATATGAGTGGGAAAAGTTTCGATATTTACTCCCAGGGCAGTCGTTACTCCTCCCATTCCCTGGGGACCTATGCCCAACTGATTTATTTGACACAACAATTCTTGTTCTAAGAGGGCCATACCGACCTGGAGGTGGGGTTGATCCAGTCTTCTGAATAAGGCCTTTTTGGCCAAGAAAGCCGCTTTGTCTAAATTCCCCCCTATGCCCACTCCAACAACAAGGGGGGGACAGGCATTAGCACCTGCTTCTTTAATGACTTCCATAACAAAGGTTTTTATTCCCGGAAGCCCTGCAGACGGTTGAAGCATACGTACCTGGCTCATATTTTCACTACCTGCTCCCTTGACCATAATTTCGATATGCAACTGTTTTCCCGGCACAATATTAACATAGATTATACCGGGAGTATTATCCCCGGTATTAATTCGCTCAATAGGATCATGAACTATAGAAGGCCTAAAATAGCCTTTTTTATAGGCCTCCCTGATGCCCCGGTTTACAGCAGCAGTCAGATCTCCTCCCACCAGGGAAACTTCCTGCCCGATTTCCAGGTTCACCATCACCATGCCAGTATCCTGGCATAAAGGTAGTTTTTCCCGGTGGGCCAGTTCGTCATTTTCAACAATTATCTGCAAGAACTTTCGGGCCCGCTCTGTGTTTTCTTTCTTTATGGCGTGCTTAACGGCCGCCAAAATATCCGGCGGCAGCCGGGTATTGATGTCCAGTAAGGCCTGTTCAATGGCTTTGTAGATGTCTTGTACATGAATAGCTCGCATAAGTCCGATCTCCATAATCGTTGCCTGAACTCCGGCATGGGTTTTTCCTGATATGGTTTCTCACAACTACCTCAGGTGATAAAGATTGCCCTGGGGATCCATTATTTCCATCCCTGTCCCCATACACAGCAGCCAATAGCTCCGTTTAATCGAGGCTCTTTTATGGGCAGTACCTGACAGCCGGTCTCTTCCCGGATCATTCTGACCAGTGCCGGGTTTAACGCCCCGCCTCCCGATAAGATGATGGTGTCACTGTATAATTTTTTCAATAAGGGAGCAACCCGCTTGAAAACGGCATAATTAACCCCGGCCGCCAAATGGGATGTGGGGTGGCCTTCGACAATCCGGGCAATCAGTTCGGTTTCACCAAAAATCGCACATGTGGCATTCAATTCCACCGGGTTTTGGTCGTATGAGGAGAGTTGTTCCCAGTTTATTTCTAAAACCGAGGCCATATTTTCCAAATAACGCCCTGACCCGGCTGCACAACGGTCATTGGTGGCAAAATCCACAATATCACCTTTTTGAACCTGAATCACCTTGGTGTCCTGCCCTCCAATATCCAGGAGGGTAAAGTTTTCACAACGGCTTTGGAAAAGCGCACCAAAAGCATGGGCCTGAATTTCAGGAATTTTTTGGGCCCCAGCTATCGTTACTGCTATTTTGCCGTATCCCGTAGCTACCATTTCCGTTTCCGGGTCCAGGTTCAACCCGTTAAAATCAAGCTGCAACTTACCCCGGCTGGAGCGGCTAAACTGGCGATAAAAACGAATGGTATCATAAAGAGAACATGCCATTATTTCTCTGTTTTTCATTAATACTATTTTAACGGTTCTGGAGCCCAAATCGATCCCCAGCATACTTTCACCTGCCCTTACCTCTCATTTTAAGCATATTCACAAAAGATTCCAGTCTCATGCGGGTGCGGGCATCTACTTTGCCGGGTTTATCCCCCTCCAGGGTGAGAAAGGGCTTTTTAATATGAGAACGATAAATGATATCCTCAATTTGCCGGAAACAAAAGGTCTGGGTATAATGAATAATGCCGTCAACATTCCTTTTTTCCAGTTCTGGCAGGATATCCTTTAAGCGGGCAAAAGCCCCATAGGGATAAGTATATGCCAGGTACTGATCCAGTATATGATCTGAGGAATGGGGCATAGAAAACTGGTGTTGCACTTCATTGTACACAATCCGGGCTCCCATGGCTTCTATGCTTTCATACAAATTGGTAAAAATGGGTGGCACGCCCATATAGGCCAGGCGCACTTCATCAAGGTTGGGCTCTCTTTCCCGGGCCATTTGGATACAAGCTTTGATTTCCTGTTCGTATGTCTGGGGCTGACCCAAAAAATCACTGGAACTAACTAAAAAGTAATGGTTTTCTGCTCCTGTGACCACGTTCTCCTGCCAGGTAAGCCGGTCCAGTTCCCGGCAGTGCTGCCGGATCTGATCCAGATCCTTTTTTGCCTGCAGTACTTGGTCCCAGTTAACGGAAAAATATGCCATGAGCTTTTCAACATAAAGCCGAAGCATTTCGGGATCGCGATCATAAGGATAGGCAAAGGGGATAATCTCTCTGCCCTGCATCTGCAAAGTTTCCATTAAGGCCTGGGTGTTGCTGCAGTCTCCTTGCATAACTGCGATGACCCCCTGGATATCTGTTTCCAGGGCGGCAGTATATAGTCCTTTTATCCAGCCGCAGGTATTGCGGGGATAGCCTGCTTCCTCGGCCAGATCGAGCATGAACAAGGCCCGGGAGGAATTAATAAACAGGTTGTTTAAATCCACCGGCACTTGTCCGGCAGCATATATGATTTCTACGGGGATACTGGTGGTAAACCCAATTTTCTTCATCGTTATTCCTCAACCCATCTTGCCTTTTTCACTTCCCCCAAGATATCCCCTACCAGATTTTTACCTACATTATAAAAAGAAGCATCATTTCCGCTGACAAAAAATTCCCTGCACCCCAGATTTATATGCTCATGATTGTCCTGGTAGCATAAATCCATTTGCTGTAACAATTCTTTTAATTCAGCTACGGTTTCATAGGCAGGATCTACCAGCTGGATCTCACATCCGGCATACTCTTTGATCAACGGGGCTAAAAAAGGATAATGAGTGCAGCCTAAAATCAGGGTATCTACCTGGTGCTCTATAATCGTTGCCAGATACTCTTCAACCGCCCCGCGAATTTCTGTACCTGTTAAATCCCCGTTTTCTATGAGGGGCACAAAGCGGGGACAAGCCACTTCAATAACCTTAAAGCCGGGATTGATGTCATGCAGACAATGGCTATAGGCAAGACTGTTTACCGTAGCCTGGGTGGCAAGGACCCCAATATTTCCTTTTCGGGTTACTCTGGCGGCCGCTATAGCTCCCGGTAGTACAACTCCCATAATGGGCAGCGGATACATTTCTTTCAGACGGGGCAGGGTTATGCTGGAATGGGTTCCGCAGGCAGCGACAATCGCTTTCACCTTTTTCCCCAACAAAAAGGCAATGATCTTATGGGCATATTGAAACAACTGGGCTTCAGTTTTATTGCCATAAGGGACATGGGCTGTATCCCCAAAATAAATGAATCTTTCGTCAGGCAGTGTTTCCATGAGGCTCTTAACCAGTGTTAATCCTCCCACTCCTGAATCAAAAATACCGATTGGTCTGTTATCTGCCAAAACCAAACACCTCATTATTCATAACCTGTCAAACGGGATCTCCCGTGCATTATTTCTCCGCCCTGCGGTTTTTTTTATGTATAACGGAAAGCTTTCTAAATTACTGTATCATTTTTGACCTCTATATGCCACTATAAGATGGTTGAATCCATAAAAGCACCAAAGCCATGGGTGAAGGATATGCTCCTGGGCACCATAGAAAAATAGCGGGGCCTTTTCATATCTACTAAGGGTTTTATTGTCCTTGGTCAGTGTTTCTGCCCGGCTTCGTTTACGGTTTTAAGATGGATTTATGGGGAAATTGCAATGCGCAGTTAAAGGTAACCCTGGTAACCTCCACACTACGCCCTCCAGAAAAACAAAAAAAAAGGAGCGTCGGTGACGCTCTTTTACGAAGGAGGAGTTATTAAGACAATTTGATTAGTGAATGTTAACACAAACACTGTTATTAGTATAATACAATAGCTTGTAGAATATTGTCAATATAAAAATTAATTTGTTGTATTTTTGTATCACCGGCTATTTTTCTTTGAGCATGGTTTTCTTTTCATACCGCACAATATTGATCAGATTGTCCCGGTTTAAGTCGTCTACCAGGTATAGTGTTCCCCGGGCTTGCCGGGAAAGCTTCTCTAAGAAGAGCGCATTGGATTCTACCCCGATACATATAACGCGGATATTGTCCTCGAAGATTTTTTCGGCAGCAGTTAGGGCATCCATTTGTGCATCATTGGTCCATAAAGAAGTATTGGGAATACCATCAGTAATCAATACCAACAAAGGGTTTCTTATTTTGCTTTCCCGGATATGCTTCACCGCGGTCATAATGCCATCAGCCAGGGGGGTCAAGCCGGCAGGACTAATGGAGTTAAGGCCTTTTTTCAGCAGCCGCTGGTCCCGGGTAAAAGGAACTGCCACCTGGCTGCTTCTTTCCTGAAATGTGACCACGGCTACTTTTTCCTTGCCGCTTAACAACATATGTTCCGCCAGGTAACATGCGGCCTGGCGTTTATCTCCGGCCATGCTACCACTGGCATCCATTAACAGGCAGATGTCAATGGGTACATAGCTTTTTTTCGCATAATAGTGCAGATCTTCCTTTTTCATCGATAAGCGGGATTCTCCTCTTAAAAAGGAATTCTTTTTAGCCTGCAAGACACTTTGGGGAACGGCTAAATCTCCGGACCAGTTTTTATGCGGTTGGTTTATGGTTTTGTTTCGATTAAGAAACTCGATCTTAGCACTTTTCTGTTCACTCTCCCCAAATTTGCGAAATCTGCTGCTCCCACCCCCGGGCATTTTTCGCATATTTCTTCTGATCTGGGTTTCTAATTCCAGTTTATGTTTCATGGTATATTCTTTTAGTATCGCTCCCGGTTTTGTCAACACCACGCCAAATAGGGTATCTTTCATTAATCCCAGTTCTTTTAACTGGTCCACATAGTGTTCAACATCGCCCCATTTTTTCTTTTGTTGGTCCACGCCTTTTCGCTTTAGAATATTGCTGGAATAGGCTTGTAAAAATTCATTGATTTCATCTACTCCACCAAACTTTTCCGCTAATTTCATTACCAGCTGGTTTACATTTTCTTTTTCCGCCAACACCGCTGTGCTCTGCCCTTTGATTTTTTTCCAGGGCAGGCTTATATAACCGGCAAACTGTTCTTCCTGCTGTTTCTGCTTATCATGAATTACATTGCGAACCTTGGCCAGCTCTAACCCGGCATCTAAGATGACTGCTTCCAGGGCTTCAGCCACAATATAAACGATAAAATAGTCTTCTCGTTTTAGCCGCAATAAAACATGGATATGGTCTTTCCCTTCATCTCCAGCCGTAAAATGATTTACGGTGTTCTGAAACAGCTCTAATAGAGTCCCTTTGCCCTGGTTGGTAGAGATAAAGATTTTATGGGCAAAGTCGGTTACGATTTTAAAACGCTCATCTTCGGCATATTCCAATCGTGGTTCTTTTTCCAGAAAATACAGCTCAATAGCCGCAAAAATTGCTTTGGCAGCTTTTATTGGATCAATACTTCCCGGTTTATGGTATACATCTACATGTACTACCTGGTCCTCATCGACAAAATCCAGATAGGTCTTGCCTGCGTCTTTGTTAATGAGAATCTTAATCTGCCCTTTAATCCTTTTCTCGGGCATTTTACTATGGGCTTTACGGCTGGCGACGGTGCTTTCCCCCAGCCGCACACCCTGGTTTTGTGAAAAATATAAATTAAGATAATTGCCTACCGACGCTGCCTTATCAATGTTACTCTGCCTGCTGATCATAAGGCCACGCCTCCCTTCTATTAATCTGCGGGATTAAGACTTTTCTCAGTGTTTATCAATCGATCTCTAGGCATATCCCGCAATGGTTTCGCATTATGAGTGAAATATTCTTCTTCCTCAGCCTCTCTGGACTTGTTCTTAGCGTTTTTCCCTTTAAAGCTAAGGATGCTGTCGCGAGCACCTTTTTTATCAATATCATTGATCATCTTCACTAATGTATCACCATCAACCCGGTGTTTAAGAACCAGTGGTATGAGATCGGTCACATCATTAATCAATGTTTTCTCCCGGTTCCTGATAATGCCGCGTAAAACAGCTCCCTGCTGCATGGCTTCAATAGCCCGGATACTTTCCAGGTTATGCTTTACATATAGCCGCGCAATAAAGTTGCGCAGATAATCGGATAGCTCCTCGGCCTGATATCTAGTTCCCCAGGTTATAATTTTATGACGAAACGCCTCGTTCTCAGCATAATCTTCCACTCTTTTTTCCTTTTTGTTCTGCCGTTTAATCTTATGCTGATAAGCATTTCCTTCCAGAATATGCGCTAAAACATCCACGGAAGTAGGCCGGCCCATGTAACACACCATATCGAAACGATCGGAAAGCTGCCGCCGGATATCTTCCAGGGGCCCCGGTTCTTCATCAGGGTTGGAAGCGGCCCACACCGATACACTTACCTGAATATCAATAACCGGCAAGCCGGCTTCTTCGATCTGGATATGCCCGGGTTTGTTTCCCATAACATCTAATAAAATATCGGTTAACTCCGGCGACGTATCTGCTAACCGGTTTATTTCGTCAATAAACAGGATGCCCCGGTGCGCCTGGGGAATAAGTCCCGGTAGCAGCTGCGCCTCTGGATTGTTGGTGTCAGTCAATTTACCCAGGTCTATACTTCCGGCTACGGTGCCGATTTTTGCAGAATGAGATATTTCTAAAAATGGCATACTGATTTCTTCTGTCCCTATTGCATCCAGCCGGTCCTGGTTCATATTTCTATGATGAGGGCAATGAGGATGATCAGGATCACAATTATAAACACAGTCTTTAATCCGGGTGATTTGGGGCAAAATATCTTTAGACGCTCTCATTATAGTTGTTTTGCCGGTACCCCGGAGTCCTTCAGCATGTATGTGCAATGGTTCACCAGCATAGGAAGACACCACTGACATCATAACCAAATCAAAAAGGGTTTCGTTACCTTCGTATCTTTCTAATTTATAAAAAGGTATCATCTTTATCCCTCCAATCTTAATTATTTTTGCCTACTCAACACCTTTCGACATATTCCGTCTTAATGATTTCTTATTACCATCCGGTCCTCAACAACTCTTTTTATCGAGACTGTTTTGTCCTTACACGCTCAAGGCTGTTTTTAAACTTTGACTTCTAGTAAAAACTTCCGTTCTCTGTTTAACCGTTTTTCTAGAAAAATGAACCTCCCTCCTTCATTTCTTCACAACGCGCTTTTTCTGTGTTTAGTATAACCCATTTTGTGATTCCTTTCTCTAGCTACGGAATGCTTTGTTGTTTTACCTGCATAATTCGACTAAGTGATATGCTTCACAATCTTTTTTTGGGTGTAATCTGACCCCATGAAAAAATGCACCTTATAAAATAGGTTTTTCGCCTTTTTATAAAATGCATTGTGTTTGAATATAATATTAATTTTCAGTGTATATGGTTATATAAATGGCATCATAAGCCATATTTTATGCGTGGCGCGTTTATGCTTGATTATTC